>CAZXJZ010000080.1:0-19036 GCA_964641065.1 uncultured Hyphomicrobiales bacterium
GTTGGCTTCGTCGGCTCGTCGCCGATCGCGCAGTACATCTACACACGCTCGGCCGAAACCGGTAAACGCGCCCAGTGCTTTGGGGGCGCCAAGAACCACGCCATTGTCATGCCCGATGCCGACCTTGACCAGGCGGTCGATGCGCTGATCGGCGCTGGCTACGGCTCGGCTGGCGAGCGATGCATGGCGATCTCGGTTGTGGTTCCGGTCGGCAACGAGACAGGAAATCGTCTCGTCGACAAGCTGATTCCCCGGGTCGAGAGTCTCAAGATCGGCCCGGCGACGGATACCGCAGCTGACTATGGTCCACTTGTCACCCGCGAGGCCCTGGAGCGGGTCCGGAACTACATCGCCATCGGCGTGAAGGAAGGTGCGACGCTGGCGGTCGACGGCCGCGACTTCAAGCTGCAAGGTTACGAGAATGGTTTCTACATGGGCGGCAGCCTGTTCGATCGCGTGACGCCCACGATGCGCATCTATAACGAGGAGATCTTCGGGCCAGTGCTATCGGTGGTACGCGCCGCAGGCTATGAGGAGGCTCTGGCGCTCGCTTCAGAGCACGAGTACGGCAACGGTGTCGCAATCTTCACCCGTGATGGCGATTCCGCACGTGACTTCGCCGCACGCGTCAACGTCGGCATGGTCGGTATCAATGTGCCGATCCCGGTGCCGATCGCCTACCACACTTTCGGCGGCTGGAAGCGATCTGGCTTCGGCGATCTGAACCAGCACGGCCCTGATTCGATCCGCTTCTACACCAAGACCAAAACGGTAACTTCCCGCTGGCCGTCCGGCGTCAAGGACGGCGCGGAATTTGTCATCCCGACAATGCGCTGAAGCTGAGCGAATGGTTCCGATGGGCTTTACATTTGGGCCGTCGGCCTCTCGACGGCTGATCGCCGAGGCGGGACGCCGCGGCTGTCGTTGCGCCGCAACAAGACGAAGAGGTCGGCGGCTCGCCGGCAAGAAAAGCGTGCATGAGCCGTTTTGTCCTAGCTGGCTGCGCATTTCCTGTACAATCAACCCGGAGGGCACGCGCACTTCACTATCCTTGCAGTAGCGTACCCACAAATGGAGCACATGTTCGAATTGTCTGAATACCCGTCCCCGTCGATCCAAAGCAGTGACGAATTTTTGAATTCGGGTATCGCAATACTTTCAATGATGTCACGACGACTTCTCGGCATTTTTTTGTGCGTCACCAGCCCATCGGCCTCACCAGTCTCAGCGTGGTCGCTGTGGCACGCTCACCGCTGATCAGGCAGCGGTCTGCTCTCTGAGATAGGTGACGCGTCGGAGGATATGCTGTCCAAGCCACGGCGGAAAATTCGTAAGCGAGCGTCGCGATATGCGCGGCAGGGATCATCGCTGCTGGAATGACGCCGACCTGGCCGTCCGGCAGATCGAAGCAGTCGCAGGCCAAGACAGTGGCCTGATATTGAGCGCCGTATGCGTGTTGCCAGACGCCCCTGTTGCCCTTCTTCAGATTTTACCATATGGTCTAATTAATGAAGGCTCAGAAGAAGCCGACGCTGGAGGAGACCACCAATGTCGACGAGAATCTTTCTCATTGCGGCCGCGCTTGCGGCTTCTGCTGTCGCGGCCAATGCCGAGCAGTCTCCGCTCAAGATCGGCTGGATCATGAGCTATACCGGTCCGGCGAGCGGTATCGGGGCCGCGACCGACGCGGGACTCGAGACGTTCTTCCGCAAGTATGGAAATGTCGTCGCCGGCCGCAAGGTCGAGATCATTCGCCGCGACACCACCGGGCCAGCCCCTGACGTCGTGCGGCGTCTCGCACAGGAGCTTATCGTCCGTGACAAGGTCGATATCCTGGCGGGCTTCGACTACACGCCGAACACAATGGCGGCGGCACCGCTGTCGACGGCCGCGAAGACTCCGATGTTCGTAGTGAACTCGGCGACGTCGGGCATTCTCGCCAAACATCCCTATACGGTCCGCTTCGGCTTCACGACCACGGCGTTGGCGCAGCAGGTGGCGCGCTATGCGAGCGAGAACGGCATCAAGTCGGTCTACACTCTCGTTCACGAATTCGAGCCGGGGCTCGATGCCGAGGCAATGTTCGTCAAGCAGTTCAAAGGTACGGGCGGCGAGATCGCCGGATCTGTCCGCGTACCCCTGAAGAACACGGACTTCTCGGCCTATATAGAGCGCATCAAGGACGCCAACCCGCAGGCGGTGTTCGTCTTCATGGCGGCCGGACAGCTGCCTCCGATCTTCCTGCGCCAGTACAAGGAGGCCGGGCTTGATACGAAGATCAAGCTGATCGGCACCGGAGACATCACCGACGAGTATTCCCTAGCGGCGGCCGGCGACGCGGCCATGGGAGTCGTCACAGCATTCCACTATGCGCCGTCGCACGACTCAGCGCTGAACAAGGAGTTCGCCAGCGCGTATCGCACGATCGCGCCCGACCGGCCACTTAACTTCATGCCTGTGGTCGCCTACGACGTGATGCATGCGATCTATCAGGTCGTCGAGGCGCAGAAGGGGGTGCTTGATCCCGACAAGACGATGGAGCTGGTCAAGCGGCTGAAATTCGAGAGCCCGCGTGGGCCGATCGAGATCGACCCCGAGACGCGCGATATCGTGCAGACCATCTATCTCCGCCGCGTCGAAAAGCGGGACGGTCAGCTTGTGAATGTCGAATTCGCCAGCGCGCCCAACGTCAAGGATCCGGGCTCCGCCCGCTGATCGGCGATGGTCGGCTTGTTCAACGTTCTTCTCGGCGGAATCGCTTACGGGTTCGTCCTATTCCTGATGGCGGGTGGCCTGTCGATAACGCTTGGCCTGATGCGCTTCGCCAACATGACCCACGCGGCGTTCGCGATGCTCGGCGGCTATGTCGCGGCATTGCTGACGACCAAGGCGGGGTGGCCCTTCGTTGCGGCGCTGGCGGCTGCCACCGTGGCGACTGCGGCGGCAGGCCTAGCGGTCGAGCGGCTTCTGTTTCGCAGGCTCTATGGCGCCCCCGAGCTTGACCAGGTGTTGTTCACGATCGGTCTGGTCTACGTCTCGATTGCCACCGCGACCTATCTGGTCGGTCCCGAGCAGATGGCGATCCGGATCCCGGATTGGCTCGAAGGCAGCGTCCGTGTCGGCGCCCTAGAGATCAACCGCTACCGCCTGGCGCTGATCGGCGTCGGTCTCCTGCTGCTTGTGGGTCTAGTTAGCCTGATCGAGCGCACCACGTTCGGCGCCAAGGTCAGGGCGGCGGTCGCCAATCACCGCATGACGGTGTCGTGCGGCATCAATGTCGACCTGCTGTACGCGGCCGCGTTCGCGCTCGGCTCGGCGCTTGCGGGCCTCGGCGGAGCGCTCAGCATCAAGCTGCTCGGCCTCGACCCGTACTTCTCGATCAAGTTTCTGGTCGAATTGCTCATCGTCATCGCGGTCGGCGGAATGGGATCCCTGAAGGGGACCTTCCTGGCAGCGTTGCTAATCGGCGTCGTCGACGTGGTCGGCAAGTACCTTGTCCCCGAGGCCGGCGCGTTCATCATCTACGCCTTGGCGCTGCTGGGTCTGCTATGGCGCCCGCAGGGGCTGTTGGGGCGCCCGACATGAGTGTGGCGTCCGCGACGGCGGTGCAGGCAGCCATCAGGGCCCGCAGCCGATGGCAGGGGATCGAGATCGCCTTCTGGGGCGTGGCGGCGGCCTGCTACTTCGTGTTTCCGACCAGCCTTCCGCTTGCGACGCAGATTCTGATCAACGGCTTGTTCGCGCTCTCGCTCGACGTGCTGCTCGGCTATGGTGGCATTGCGTCGTTCGGCCACGCCGCATTCTTCGGCCTCGGCGCCTACACGGCGGGCGTGATCGCGAAACTCGGATGGGGCGAGCCGATCTCGGGCCTGATCGCGGCCGGCGCCGTCGCGGGCCTGCTCGGAATCACCTGCAGCGTCCTTGTCGCGAAGGTCAACGGCCTGGCGCTGCTCATGGTGACCATGTGCATCGGGCTCCTATTGCACGAGGCGGCGAGCCGGATGCCCTGGCTGACGGGCGGGGATTCCGGCCTACAAGGCATCGAGATCTGGCCGCTGCTCGGCATCTTCGAGTTCGACATCTTCGGCCGCACCGCCTTCTGGTACACCTTCGTGGTCTGCCTCCTGCTCTACCTCGTGGCGCGCCGCTTCATCGGCTCGCCCGAGGGCCTCGCGCTCGAGGCGATCCGCGAGAACGTCACACGCGTGCCGGCGCTCGGCATCTCGACCAGCCACCGCAAGATGATCGCGTTCTCGATCGCCGCGACGATCGCCGGCATTGCAGGCGGGCTGCTGGCGCAGGCGACACAGATCGTGGCGCTCGAGGCCCTGAGCTTCGAGCGCTCGGTGTCGACGCTGATCATGCTGATCGCCGGCGGCGTAGGAACGCTGATCGGCGGATTTCTCGGCGCCGGGCTGTTCGTGATCGCGCGCGATGCGCTCTCGGCGCTGAGCCCGACCTATTGGATGTTCTGGCTTGGCCTGATCCTGGCCGGGCTCGTGCTGGCGGGCCGCGGCGGGCTCGTCGGCGCTATCAACGCGATCACGCGCCGCCTGCGCCGGCCGGGAGGCGCGCGTTGATGAACGCGCTCGAGACCAGGAGCCTTAGCAAGCAGTTCGGAGCGCTGCAGGTCACGCGATCCGTGGATCTGACGCTCGTCACGGGCGCGCGCCACGCACTGATCGGCCCGAACGGTGCTGGCAAGAGCACGCTGATCAATCTGCTGACCGGCGCGCTCGCGCCCAGTGCGGGCGCGATCCTCCTGCACGGCGAGCGCATCGATCGTCTGACGATGGAGCAGCGGGTCGCGAAGGGGTTGGGACGCACGTTCCAGGTCAACACGCTGTTCCCGCAGCTGACGCCGCTGGAATCCGTCACCCTCGCGATGATCCGCCGGGACGGTCTTCTCGGACGGCCGTTCCGCCCACTCGGACGATGCTCGGCGACGATCGACGAGGCGTACGCGATGTTGCAGCGGCTCGGCTTCGGCGACGCGTGCCTCACGCCGACCTCCGCCTTGCCGTACGGGCGTCAGCGCCTGCTCGAGATCGCACTGGCTCTTGCCGGGAAGCCAAAAGTCCTCCTGCTCGATGAGCCGGCCGCCGGTGTGCCGGCGAACGAGAGCTTCGAGGTCATGGAGGCGATTGAAGGCCTGCCGCGCGAGGTCGCGGTTCTTTTCATCGAGCACGACATGGACCTGGTGTTCCGGTTTGCCGAACGGATCAGCGTGCTCGTTGCCGGCACCGTGCTGTGCGAGGGGACGCCGCGCGAGATCGCCGACCACCCCGAGGTGCGCCGCGTCTATCTCGGAGCGCCAGCGCATGCCTGAGTCCGCACCTCTGCTGGCGATCGACACGCTGAGCGTCGGATATGGCGAGGGTGTCATCCTCGACGGCTTCTCGTTGTCGCTCGTTGCAGGGTCATCGCTGGCGGTGCTCGGGCGCAACGGGGTCGGCAAGTCGACCCTGATGCTGGCTGTGATGGGGCATTTGCGCCCGCAGGTCGGCACGATCCGCTTACGTGGCGAGGACATCACGCGCCTGCCGCCGTTCCGGCGTTGCCGCAGCGGGATCGGATGGGTTCCGCAAGGCCGCGAGGTGTTTGCGCCGCTCACCGTCGAGGAGCATCTCGCCATTGCGGCGGTGCGCGGGTCATGGACGGCCGACCGTGTTTACGATCTCTTTCCACGCCTCGCCGAACGCCGGCGCAACTTCGGTAACCAGCTCTCCGGCGGCGAGCAACAGATGCTCGCCATCGGCCGCGCGCTCGTCACCAATCCGCAGCTCCTGCTGCTCGACGAGTCGCTCGAAGGCCTGGCGCCGGTCGTCGCGCAGGATGTCGGGCAGTGCATCACGCGGCTGGTGGAACGCGAGGGAATGTCGGTCATCCTCGTCGAGCAGCACGCCGGCTTCGCGCTCTCGCTCGCGCGCGAGGCCGTGATCCTGGAGCGCGGCCGGATCGTCCGGCACGGGGCAAGCCGCGACGTGATGGCGGATTCCGCAACGCTCGAACGCTATGTCGGGCTGCGCAAGTCCGCCACCATACCGGCGTGATGGGCGGCGACGATCGTCGTTTTGCTTGCGATATAAATTGACCATATGGTATAAAGAAAGCCGAGAAGAAACATCGGCAGGGAGAGGCGCCGTGGCGCTCCGGTTCGATCCGGGCGATCCGACTTTCGTCGAGGACCCGTATCCGAGCTACAAAGTCCTGCGCGACGAGCATCCGACCTACCTGCACGAGCCGACCGGTTTCTACATGATCACGCGGCATGCGGATGTCGGCCGCGTGCTGACGGACCATGCGACTTTCTCGTCCTCGAAAGGAAACGTGGTGGTCGACAGCCCGCTGCGGGTAGGCCGCACGCTCGGCTCGCTCGATCCACCGCGCCACGACGAGCTGCGCCGCACCGTGATGCGCGGCGTCACGCCGGCGCGCATCGAGATGATGCTGCCGGCAATCGAGGCCGACGTAACGCATGTGCTCGACAAGATCGGCTCAAGCCGCTCCTGCGAGTTCATGGCGGACATCAGCCGGCCGATTCTCTATGCGGCGCTCGGGCGGATGCTGGGACTCGACGACACGGCGGCAGCGCGGGCGGCCGAGCTGTGCGCGGGCCTGTTCCATACCGGCGAGGGCGCCATGGGACCGGCGTTCAAGGGAGAGCTAATGCAGGCGGTTTTCGCGCTGCTTGCCGGACAGCTCGAACGTCGCCGCACCGAACGGGGCAGCGATCTCTTCTCGGTGCTGCTCGAGGAACGCGAGAAGGGCGCGCCGCTCAGTGACGACGAGATCCTCGGCAATATGTCGACGGTGCTGCTCGCCGGCAATGCGTCCGTCGGGCACTACTTCTCCAACCTGATTTACGGGCTCTGGCGCCACCCGGAGCAGCGCCGCAAGCTCGTTGGCGATCTGTCGAAGCTGCCCGCCGCGATCGAGGAAGGCGTCCGCTGGGATACGTCGACCCAGGCCTTCGCACGCCAGACCGTCACCGAGGTCACGCTGAACGGCGTGACGATCCCGGCCGACCGCCGTATGGTGGTGTTCTACGCGGCCGCCAACCGTGATGAGCGCGCGATTGAGCGGCCGGACCTGTTCGACATCGAGCGGCCGAAGGCGCGGCATTTCGGCTGGGGATCGGGCCCGCACATCTGCCTCGGCGCGCAGACCGCGCGCGCGATGCTGCGCACCATCCTCGGCGTCCTGCTGCCCGCGCTCGGACATTATGAGCTCGACATCGCGGGCTCGGAACGAATCGCCCACGTGATGGTACGTGGCTTCTACAAGCTACCGATCCGCTGGTGATCATGCCGGAGGAGGCCGGCGCGTCAGCGCCCGGACCGCGCGGTGCCGGGCTTCTTGCGCCTGCCGGACTTCGCCTTGCCGTCGCTCGATCGTGCGGGGAGCGGCCGGTCGCGGAAGAACAGGTCGCAGCACACGCGGACGTGCTCCTCGACGAACCTCGCCGAATAGGGCGAGCGGCGCATCACCTGCTCGACCTCCGCCGACTGCATGAAAATGCGCGTGACAGCGCCGATGAACAGATACTGGAGGTGATAGGGATCGCCGGGCGCGTAACGGCCCGCGCGCTGGGCGGAGCGGATCAGGCGCACGATCACGTCGAAATAGGATTTGACGCGCTCCTCGACCAGCCAGGTGAGCCGCTCGCTGGCGCGCCGGCCTTCGTGCGACATCAGCCAGTGGAATTGCGGGTTGGCAGCCGCGAAGCGGATGAACTCCTCCTGCAGCCGCCGCAGCCGCACGACATTGTCGTCGTCGCTGGCGTCGTCGATGTGCCCCTTGAAGTGCCGCAGGAAGTTGGTGCTGACGGCGGTGACCAGCGTGCGCCAGAGCCCGTCCTTGCCGTCGAAATGATATACGACGAGCGGATGCTGGACGCCGGCGCGCGCCGCCACCGATCGGGTCGAGGCGCCTTCGTAGCCGCGCTCCGCGAACTCGTCATAGGCGGCGGCGAGGATGCGCTCACGCGTATCGACTGCGCGCTGCTGCCGGCGTCGCTGCTTGACGATCTTCGGGATGCGCTCTTTGGCGAGATTGGAGTTCAAGTCGATGTCCGGATTGTGACGCGCTGATCCTCGCTGTCGACTCTATGCGATTCTTTGTCAACTAGGCCCCCCGAGAGGCCGTATGTCACACTGATCGGGTTTGCAGCTGATGATAGCGCAGCGCGCGGCGCGCCTCGTCCAGCCGCTGGCCGTCGCGAACCGCATCGCGGATGCGCGCCTCCGCGGCCGCTATCTCGTCGGCCACCTGGATGACCTCGGCGAGCCGTCCGGCCGGTATCGCCACGATGCCGTCGCCGTCGCCCACCATCCAGTCGCCCGGCACCACGCGCGTGCGCGCCAGCTGCACCGGGACATCATAGGCGTCGGCGGTCACGCGGTCCTTGCCGGTGCGCATCGTGTTGGCGCGGGCAAACAGCGGATAGCCCAGCTCGATGCTGCGATCGATGTCGCGGCAGACGCCGTCGATCACCGTCCCACCGATGCCGCGCTGGTGAGCCACCATGGTCAGGATGTCGCCCCATACGGTCGCGTCGAGGCGCCCGCCATTGTCGATGACGATCACGCGTCCGGGCGCGACGTCGTCGATGTAGTCGCCGACCGAGCCGTTCGTCAGGCCGACCGGCAGCATACGGATCGTGAAGGCAGGACCGGCCAGCCGCAGGGTGCGGCTGAACGGCATGATGCCGAGGCATTGGCCCTCGATGCCGAGGCGATCGAGCGCGTCCGACAAGGTCGTGACGCCGATCGCCAGCAGTCGTTCGCTCGTATTCTCTGTCATGTCGGCTTGCCACCCGCTTTCAGCATGTCCTCGTAGTCGGCACCCAGCACGTCGCCGAGCGGGTCGCCACGGTCGATCGCGTCCGCCATAGCCTGCTCGCGCGCGAAGATATCCTCGGCCGCCGCAATGACTGCGGCGGCGGATGCGGCCGTGATGAACACGATGCCGCTTCCATCCGCAAGCACGAGGTCGCCTGGATGCACCGCGACGGCGCCGAACGTGATCGGCTCCTGGAACGCATGCTCGGCGACGCGGCCGCGCGCCGTCATCGGCACGGCGGCGCGGGCGAACACCGGCATGCCGATGTCGCGGCCCTCGTCGACGTCGCGGCAGGCGCCGTCGACCAGCACGGCCGCCACGCCCTTGCGCTTGGCGGCGCGGCTTAGGAGCCCGCCCCATCCGGACACATCCATTCGCCCGCGATGCTCGACCACGATGATATCGCCGGCTTGCGCCGCCATGATCGAGGCAGCGCCGAGGTGACGCTTCGGCAGACGAGGAAGGGGCGCGCCGAGCTTTACGGTCACCGCGCGCCCGACCACCCGTGCCGGGATGGTGAGTGACGCAAGGCCGAGGACCGCCCCCGGCAGGCCGAGCTTGTCTAGCGCATCGGACACCGCGCAGGTGTCGAGTCGTTGCAGGCGCTGGATCAGGTCGTCCACAGGCATTCTCACATGTTAAAATAGTCAGACATCACCCACGATGGCCGTAGCATCGCACTGGACCAACATGTTTGCCGGCAGATGATCGTTTTGGAAAGTGTGTCGCGCCGGCCGTGAAGCCTCGTCGGGAAAGGCGTGGAGCCACTCCGTGTTCACGGCCTGGCGCGCCTCGGCAACTTTGACATAGACCGTCATCTTCACGACATCGTCCATGCTGGCGCCCGCCGCCGCCAGGATGCGCGCAAGATTGGCGAACATCAGCGTGGCCTGTTGGCGGACGTCGTCCGGAATCTTTCCGGTCTCGGCATCCAGGCCGTAGACCCCTCCGGTCATCACCACGTTGCGGACGCGCGACGCCGCCGGGATCGGCTGGGCGCCATGATTGAAACCCGAAACCTGGATGCTTCGGCGCATGATCATCTCCTGCGAGCACTGACGGTTACAGATCGAGGCGCGAGAAGAAGCGGCGTGCATTTCCTTCGAAGATCGCCGTTTTGTCGGCGGCGCCGATCTCCGTGATACTTTCGATCACCGGCTTAAGATCGTCGAAGGGGCGCCCCGTCTTGCGATCGATGCCGCCGCCGCTGCCCGGCCGCTCGGTGCCGAACATGCAGCGGTCCGCGCCAACGACCTCGAACAAGAGCTCGAGCGACTTCTTGTGATGGATGACGGTGTCGAACCAGAATCGCCGTAAGGTATCGTCGAAGCTTTCGGTGTCCTTCGGAAGCCGCCCCGCGGCGATCGCCATCTCCCGGTTGGAGCGCCAGCGCCCGACCTGATAGGGCACCGAGCCACCCCCGTGGCTCACCAGCAGTTTAAGCGTCGGGAAGCGCCGATAGACGTCGGAGCGCGTGATCGACGTGATCGCAAGGCTTTCCTCGGTAATGAAGTGCTCATCATAAGTCTCGCGCCCGCAGCAGCCGCAGCTGTGGATGTGTGCCGGAATGTCGTGCTCGCACAGGAATTCGTAGAGCGGATACCAGTAAGACTCGCCGAGCGGCGGCGACTTGCCAGTGCCTTCCGACGGGTCCGGATTGATGAGCACACCGACGAAGCCAAGATCGTTCATGCAGCGCTTGATCTCGTCGAACATCGTCTGAACCGGCGTACCCACGGCCTGCGGCAATCCGCCGACGCCGCGGAAGCGCTTCGGATGCATTTTGACGGTGCGGGCGATGACGTCGTTGTTGTCTTCCGCCCAGGTGACGACGTCCTCCCACCGGTTCTCGCCGTGAATCATCATGAAGGGACGGGGCGACAGGATCTGCATGTTCGTTCCAACGCCATCCATGATCGCCACGTTCTGTGCCGCCGACTTCTCGAGCTCCGCGTCACCGATCGCCGCCGGAAACTTCCCGTACTGCCCCCGCGCCACGATCAGGTTGCTGCGGTGGGCGTACAACGTCGGCGGCGCGACGAGATGCGCATGGGCGTCGATAATCATCCAGATTTCCTCCCGAGTTCTTAAGCGTTATCTAAATAGACCATATGGTATATATAGCGTCAAGCGGTGATGGCTTGCGCCCGTGACGGCCCAGAAGGGTTGCGCATGCGCTGGCTTCATGTAAAGTGACCATAAGGTATAAATAAGGGGCGGCCGCGCGGCCGCCCGGGAGGGGACAAAATGGCCACGGTGGTCTATGGGTTCGCCGCTTCGCATACGCCTATGCTCGCTCTCGAAGGCAAGCGCTGGAGCGAGCGAGCCGCGGACGACATGAGGAACCCGCAACTCAATCTCTCGGACGGTCGGTTTGTCAGCTACGACCAACTCGCCCATGAGAGCGGCGCGCCTTATGCGGCGTTCGCGACGGAGGCGAAATTCCTTGAGATCGAGGCCGCGTCGCGGCGCGCGCTCGACCGCATCGCCGACGAGCTTGAGCGGGCGGCGCCCGATGTAGTGGTCATTGTCGGTGACGACCAAGCGGAGCTGTTCAGCCTCGCCAACATGCCCTCCATCGCGATCTACTACGGCGATGAGATCCTAACCCATAAGAAGCACCTAACAGCGCAGACGCCGGGCTGGATCGGCACCGTCATGAAGAGCTACGCCATGGATGAGGTGCACGCCTTTCTAGGCCACCGGCAGCTTGCGCTCGATCTCATCGCCGGACTGGTGGACCGCGATGTGGACATCGGCGCGGCCGCGAGCGTGGAGGACCCGCTCAAGGCCGGTTTCGGGCACGCTTACGGTTTTATCATTGAGCGGCTGTTCAAGGAGCGACGCATTCCGGTCGTGCCGGTGCTCCTCAACACCTATTACCCGCCAAACGCGCCGTCGGCGCGGCGCAGCTATGATGTCGGCGCGGCGCTGCTCGCTGCGATCGAGGCAAGCAGCCTCGACATGCGAGTGGCCGTCGCGGCGAGCGGAGGGCTCAGTCATTTCGTCGTCGACGAGGCGCTGGATCGCCGCATTCTCGCGGCCATCAGGGAGAAGGACGTCGCGGCGCTGAAGTCCCTGCCGCGCGGTGCGCTCAACTCCGGATCATCCGAGATCCTGAACTGGGTGATGGTCACCGCGATGGCGCAGAAGCTTGACAACACCTGGGCCGAATATTTCCCGGGCTATCGCACGCCGGCCGGCACTGGCACCGGTATCGGCTTCGCGGCCTGGGGTTGACTACCGAACGCTTGCGGAAGAGTCAGATCGCTATAGGCGAAGCAGAACGAACGTTGCGACGCGCTGGGAGGAGATGATGCAAGCCGATCGGGAAGGTGCGCCGGAGATTTGGCGCAACTCCATTGCCGACGCGATCCGCCGCGCGGCGGCGAAATTCCGCGGCAAGACCGCCCTGACGTTTGTCGATCGGAGCTGGACGTTTACGGAGCTCGAGGCGGCCGGCGCCCGCGTCGCCCAGCGGCTGATGGACAGTGGCCTCGCCAAAGGCGATCACGTTGCCGCCTATGGGCGCAACTCGGACGCCTATCTCATTCTTTGGCTGGCCTGCACGCAGGCGGGCTTTGTGCACGTGCCGATCAACTACGCGCTCACCGCCGGCGAGCTGACGTACATTCTCGACCAGTCGCGCGCCCGCGCGCTTGCCTACGACGCCGCGCTCGCGCCGGTGGTCGATAAGGTGCGCAGCTCCGTGCGGACGAAATATTTCAGCCGCTTCACGGGCGCGCAATCCGGCGAATGCGATGTGCTGGCAACGGCGCTCGACCGCGACGCTCCGCGGCTGCCTGCAGCGCTTTCCGACGACGACGATCTCGCGCAGTTCCTCTACACGTCAGGTACGACGGCCGCGCCCAAGGGCGCTGTGATGACGCATCGCGCCTTCATCAGTGAATACGCGAGCTGCATCTTCGAGCTCGAAGTGAGCGGCAGCGACGTCGCCCTCGCGGCGCTGCCGCTCTATCACTCGGCCCAGATGCACTGCTTTTCGATGCCACAGATCCTTGTTGGCGCCACCACCCATCTGATCGAAGCGCCGACACCCGATATCGTGCTCGCCCTGATCGAGCTGCACCGCATCACGTCGTTCTTCGCGCCACCGACGGTGTGGATCAGCCTCTTGCGGCATCCGGACTTCGACAAGCGCGACCTCTCGACGCTACATAACATCTACTATGGTGCGTCCATCATGCCGGTGCCGGTGCTCGAGGAATTGCGTCGGCGCCTGCCGGGCGTCCGCCCCTTCAACTGCTACGGCCAGAGCGAGATCGGCCCGCTTGCGACAGTGCTGCGGCCGGAAGAACACGACGCACGCCCGGCCTCCGCCGGACGGCCGATCCTGAATGTCGAGACGCGGATCGTCGATTCGGAGATGAGCGATGTCCCGCCGGGCATACACGGTGAGATCGTGCACCGTTCACCGCAACTCCTCGAGCGCTATTGGGACAAGCCGGAAGAGACCACGGAAGCTTTCGCTGGCGGGTGGTTTCATTCGGGCGACGTCGGTTTTGTCGACGACGAGGGTTATCTGTTCGTTGTCGACCGCGTGAAGGACATCATCAAGACCGGAGGCATCGTGGTGGCCGGCCGCGAGGTGGAAGAAGCTCTTTTCAAGCATCCTTCCGTGTCGGAGGTCGCGGTCATCGGATTGCCGGATCAAAAATGGATCGAGGCCGTTACGGCGGTCGTCGTAACCCGCCCCGGCCATCCGCAGGATGAGGCGGCGCTCGTTGCTCACGCGCGCGAGCATCTCGCGCCGTTCAAGGTACCGAAGAAGGTTTTTTTTGTTGATCAGCTTCCGCGCAACACCGCCGGAAAGTTGCTGAAGCGCGAGTTGCGGGCGAGCTATTCAAAGTAACCATGGCAATCAGTCGCCCGACAGTACGCTGAAGCTGGATTCATGGCTAGAGAGAGGTGTTTTTTGAGTCCAAATCGAAAGCGCATTCCAACGAGCATTCTCATTTTTGGTGCGACGGCCCATATTGAGTAAGCCTCGTAAGGTTTCTGTATCAGCAAGCTCGCGCAACTCATCGGCGCAGACATCGGAGGGGACGATGAACAAACTTATGTTGTTTGGATTCATTAGCTTCGTCGCGAACGTCAGCGTAGCATGGGCACAGACTGGGCCGACGTCAGGCGGTCCTGTGGACCCGGCAATTATCGAAGATCTTGTCGCAGGCAACCGCATTCTCGCCGATCAGAATGTGCTCGATGCATTCGGGCATGTGAGTATTCGGCATCCGGCCAACCCGGATCGTTTCTTGATGTCGCGAAATCTCGCGCCCGCCCTTGTCACAGCAGACGACATCATAGAATACGACTTAGAATCCAGTCCGGTGAACGCAAACGGCCGAAGCAGCTTTATCGAACGATTTATTCACAGTGAAATTTACAAAGCGCGTCCCGACATCAGGGCTATCGCGCATACTCACTCCCCAACAGTAATTCCGTTTGGGGTCACTCAGGTCCCTATGAAACCAATCTCGCAGATGGGGTCGTTCTTGTGGGCTGGCGTGCCTGTGTTCGAAATTCGCAGCGCAGGTGGAATGACTAACTTGCTCGTCAGTAACAGTGCATTTGGCAAAGCTCTCGCTGCCACGCTTGGGGACAAGGCAGCTGTGCTCCTACGAGGGCACGGCAATGTGGTCGTTGGCCCATCAATTCAGCTCGCCGTAGCTCGCGCTATATACATGGAGGGAAATGCGCGACTACAGATTACAGCAATGACACTTGGTGGCCCCATAACCTTCGTCGAGAAAGAGGAAGCTGAGAAATTTGACGCCGGATTCCAGCAACAGATCCAGCGTCCATGGGAGCTTTGGAAGAGCAGGGTGATGGGAAACCAAAAGCGGCAATAAGAATTTCTCAAGAGTCCCCTTCAAGCATGCCGCCGAACCAGCGAGAAAATAGCGAGGAGCAGTAATCGTGGACAGGAAGACGATTGTACGTCGATTGGTTCTGTCGGCTCCGATTGTTACGCTCGCTGCCTCGACGCCCCCAGCAGCGGGCGATGTCCGCACAAGCGGATATCTTCTGAAGGCGTTCCTCGACACTCCGTCGGCGCACGATCCCAAAGCCTTTCGCGCGCTCTACGGCCGCGGCTGGGCTTCTTGTCGGCGAGGGCCACGATGGCACAATCGACGGGGGCATAGGACCCGCGAGCATTCCGGGGCGGAGCGCGCGAGCGCTATCGCAGAAGCTGCGGGCCAACCAATGACCTTCGTGGCGTTGCCGAAGGGGATTCTGCGCGGAGGTCCCGAGCAGGCCGGGTTGCCAGCGAACGTTGTCAATTTGGTCATGAACCCAACCTGCCAGCGGTCAGGCGCGGTCGCAACTTAAGATTACTTTCTATCCCTTTGACGCACTATTCATGGCCATGCATAATGTCGTGTATGCGACGCGAAGTCGAGAAGCTGATCGAGTATCGAACTGCGCATTACAGCGCAGCCTCGGAAGCTTCAACATACCTGACCAACCAGCGCGTCAGCGTCAGTTTCCGATTTTCCAACCCGATCGTCTGCCGCATGATCGAAGGCTACAAGATCATGTCGGTCGATCAATCGGATCCCTTTCCGTTCCGGCCAGGCGATTCGATCCTGGTCCCACCTCGTAAGCATTTGGCGATCGAGTTTCCGTTTGCCGACGTCGATCACCCAACATCATGCATGTGTATCGAGATCGACCGCGCCAAGGTCGACAACATCATCGGGAGCATCAATGCTTCTCGTCGCAGGGCAGGGTTGCGCAGAGACGTTGCCCTGAATTGGGATGATTTTGCGCTTTATCGCGACGACTCTGACATCGACGCCCAGCTTGATCGCCTCACGAATCTTTACGCGAACGAGCATTCGGAGTTTCGCGACGTCTTGATCGATGCAAATCTAAGCGAGCTGGTCGTCCGCCTCCTTCAATCGCAAGCAAAACGGCTGCTGATTGAAAGTCGAGGGAATGTCCCTGACGCCGGGCTAGACGCAGTCGCTTTTGGGCTGGCTCAGAAGCCTGCTTCTCGTTTCGATCCAGAGCAGTTGGCGCGCGCGGCGGGCATGAGCACGGCGACGTTCTTTCGTCATTTCCGTGCCAAATTCGGCACGACGCCAGCCAAATTCGTCAATCAGGCGCGCATCCAAAGGGCGCGCGCCCTGCTGGCCGCGGATGGAGCCAGCGTAACGGAGGTGGCCTTCGAAGTCGGATTCCAAAGCGCCGGCCATTTCGCCCGCGTGTTCAAACAGTCAACAGGCGAGACGCCTGGTGACTATGTGCGTCGCAACATGCAGGTCGGCGCCTGACAGTTTGAGATTTGCATACAAGAGATTGATATCCCCGGGTCAGCCGAAGCGCCGCCGCAAGATTAGCTTGCCTCCCAAAATAAATGGGGAGGAAGCATGCTTACCAAAGCGGAGGATCGGCGTACCGCCTCGATAGAGAATGCGGCACGCGCTCGTGCCCTCTTTATCGCAGGAGAGTGGCGGCCCGCCTCAACCGGCGCGACGTTCGACGACCTCAATCCGACCACCCGCCAGCCGATGGCGCGTGTTCCCAACGGAACCGTCGCCGACATGGATGACGCCGTTGCGGCGGCCCGGGCGGCGCAACTGGCTTGGGCGCAAATGCTTCCCGCGGAGCGCGCCGGTTTTTTCTACAAAGCCATCGACGTTTTCATCCGGCGTCAGCAGGAGTTCTGCGACGCGCTCATTCAGGAAACCGGCTCGAGCTTCGGCAAGGCCATGTTCGAATGCAGCCTCGTACCGCTGGCGCTGCGTGAAGCGGCTTCGCTGACCAGCCAGGCGATCGGCGAGATTCTCCCCTCGAACGTGCCCGGCAAGATCAACGCGATCCAGCGCAAGCCGGCGGGCGTAGTCGGGGTGATCTCACCCTGGAATTTTCCGCTCTATCTGTCGCTGCGCGGCTTCATCTATGCGCTCGCACTCGGCAATACCGCCGTCATCAAGCCCTCCGAGGATTCACCCCTGACCGGCGGCCTGATGATCGCCGACTGGTTTTCCGAAGCCGGCTTTCCGGCAGGCACCGTCAACGTGGTGACCTGTGACCGGCAAAGCGCTCCCGAGGTCGGTGGCAAGCTGGTCAACGATCCGCGCGTCACGCGCGTCAGCTTCACCGGGTCCACTGCCGTCGGGCGCGAAGTCGCCAAAGCCTGCGCGGACCAGTTCAAACGCGTCATTCTGGAAATGGGCGGCAAGAATCCCGTTCTCGTGCTGGACGACGCTGATGTCGACTACGCGGTCAATGTCGCGTTCTTCGGCGCCTTCCTGCATCAGGGCCAGATCTGCATGTCGGCCGATAAGATTATCGTCGCGCGCCCGCTGTTCGATGCATTTCTCGACAAGCTCGTCGCCAAGGTTGCGAATTTCCAGCCGCTCGAACCTGACAGCCAGTTTTGCGTGATCGGGCCGATCATCAACGATCGTCAGCTGGATCGTATCGATCGTCTGGTGTCGCAGGCGGTCGCGCAGGGCGCGACGGTCCATACCGGCGGGAGAAAGCAGGGGCCATTCTACCAGCCAACGGTCGTCACTGGCGTTACGCCCGACATGGCGATCTATGGCGAGGAAATCTTCGGTCCTGTGGCTTTGGTCATTCCCGCGGAGAACGAAGAGCAGGCGATCCATATCGCCAACGATACCCAGTACGGCCTGTCGGCGGCCATCGTGACGGGAAGCGGATTGCGCGGCCAGGCGATCGCCCCGCGCATTCAGGCGGGAATGGTTCACATCAATGACTCGCCGGTGCACGACGAGCCGCATTGCCCCTTCGGCGGCACGAAAGCCTCCGGTTGGGTCGGCAAGTGGGGCGGCGCGGGCGCCGTCGAGGCGTTCACCGAGCAGCAATGGATTTCGACACAGTTCGAGGCGCGCCAATACCCATTCTGATCGTGCGTTGTGGACAAGGTGATTTGGCGGACCGGATGGGAGACAGCGCTTTTCGGCCCGCCTGGGCAGGTGCCATGGGAGCGAGCAAAGAGACCTCGATCGAAATCGCCGGTATCAAGACCCGTTTTTGGAAAGCCGGGGACCAAGGGCCGCCGCTCGTCTTGATCCATGGAATCGCATCCTCGATCGAGGACTGGGAAACCAACATTCCCACTCTGGCGCGAACTCACCGGGTGTTCGCTCTCGATCTCGTCGGCTGCGGCCTGTCCGACAAGCCGGCCAACCATGACTACTCGTTACGATCGTTGGCGGAATTCGTACTGGCCTTCATGTCGGCCACGGGCATCGACGCGGCTCATCTCGCTGGATTTTCCATGGGCGGACGACTTGCACTGGACTGCGCGTCGCGGGCGCCCGAACGCGTATTGTCGCTGATCCTCCTCGCGCCCGCGGCGGTGGGGCCGGACACCATCATCAACTTCCGCCTTGCCTCGGTGAAAGGGCTCGGCGAGATCCTGACACGGCCCAGCCGCTTCGGCACGCGAACGCTGCTGAATGCCGCGTTTCATGATCGCAACAAGGTCACCGCGCAGATGGTGGCCGACCGGTCGCGCTTCGCGCGGCTTCCTGGCGCGCAGTCTGCATTTCTGACTATGCTGCGCGGCATGGTCAGGCTTGGCGGATTTCATCCGGAGGTCATTGCGGACATTCAGTCCCGCCTGCCGGCTATCCGTCAGCCGTCGCTTGTGATCTGGGGATTGCAGGATCGCTTTCTGCCCAGTCGTCATGCGGAAATCCTGCAACAAGGACTGCCGAATTGCCGGCTCGTGCACTACCAGGCCTGCGGTCACCTTCCGCACATCGAGCACCCTGAAAGATTCAATGCGGATGCTGAGGCGTTTCTCCGGAGTGCCGACGATGGATGATTTCTGCCTGGAGCCTCGTGCGGGAATGCCAGTCAAACGACGACAGCAAAGGAAACGCAATGTACGGTGAATCGGACCAGTTGAAAAATGGCGACCTGATCAGCAGCCTTGAAGACGCGGTTTATCGCGGACGGATCGGCCGTCGCGCCTTCATCAAAATGGCTCTAGCTGCCGGATTGGCGCCGCATGCGACGCAGGCGATGGCGCAGGCCGGTGCGGAGGCTGCCGCCAACCAGCTCTACAACAACAAGAACCTGAAGAAGGCTTACGACTTCGTCATCATCGGTTGTGGCAGTGGCGGCAGCGTCGTGGCCGGGCGTTTGGCGGCCGAGACCAACGCTGACATTTTGGTGCTTGAAGCCG
>CAZXJZ010000081.1:0-18972 GCA_964641065.1 uncultured Hyphomicrobiales bacterium
AGAAACTGCCGCGTCTGGTGCGCGATCTGTCCGCCGAACTCGGCAAGCAGATCGAACTCGAAATGCAGGGCGCCGAGACCGAACTCGACCGGCAGATTCTCGACATGATCAAGGATCCGCTGACGCACATGGTGCGCAACGCCGCCGATCATGGGATCGAGTTGCCGGCGGACCGACGCCGCGCCGGCAAGCCGGAGCGCGCGACGATCCGGCTTACCGCACGTCATGAGGGCGGTCATATCGTCATCGAAATGTCGGATGACGGACGAGGTCTCGATACCAACAGGATCCGCTCACAGGCGCTGGCGAAAGGACTCGCGAGCGAGGTCGAACTTGAGAAGATGTCCGATGCGCAGCTTCAGCGGTTCATCTTCGCTGCCGGCATGTCGACCGCGGAGGCGGTCACCAACATTTCGGGCCGCGGCGTCGGAATGGATGTTGTGCAAAACAATATCGACCAGATTGGCGGCGTGATCGACGTGAAATCGGTGCCCGGGCAGGGCACGGTGTTCACCATCAAGATTCCGCTGACGCTTGCTATCGTCTCGGCGCTGATCGTCGAAGTGGACGGGGAGCGCTTCGCGATACCGCAGGTGGCGGTGATGGAACTCGTTCGCGTGCGCGGTGACGGCGAGCACCGGGTTGAGCGCATCAAGGATACGCCGGTATTGCGCCTGCGAAACAAGTTGCTGCCGCTCATCTTCCTGAGAAAATTCTTGCGTCTCGGTAGCTCGGCCGACCAGGAAACCGAAAAGGCTTTCGTGGTGGTGACCCAGGTCGGCGCGGAATCGTTCGGTATGGTCGTCGATCGTGTGTTCCATACCGAGGAAATCGTGGTGAAGCCGCTGGCCACGAAACTGCGGCACATCCACGCATTCTCCGGAAATACCATTCTGGGTGACGGCACGGTCATCATGATCCTCGATCCGAATGGGATCCTTGCCGCTTTCGGCTCGGTGCGAACAAGCGGGATCACGTGCGACGCCATCCCGGAGCCTGAGGCAGACGCGCCTGAAAAAAACAAGACGGCGCTGCTGATCTTCCGCGCCGGCTCGATTTCGCCGCGCGCCGTTCCGTTGTCGCTGGTGACGCGCCTCGAGGAGATCGATGTGAGCAGCATCGAGGTCGCGGGAGGCCGCCACCTTGTGCAATATCGCGGCCATCTGATGCCGCTGATCTGTCCGGGCGAATGTGTTCGCGTGAAGGAGAGTGGAACGCAGCCGCTTCTGGTTTTCTCGGACGGTGTCCGCTCGATGGCACTTGTTGTCGATCAGATCGTCGATATCGTCGAGGAGCAGTTTGAGATCGAGGTGAGTGACGAACGCCCGGGCATCATCGGCTCGGCTATCGTGAAGGGCGAAGCCACCGATATCATGGATGTCGGGCATTACCTGCCGGCCGCCTTTGCGGATTGGTTGGGCGGCGATACCTTGGAGCGGCCGCGCCAGCACCTGCTGCTGGTCGACGATTCCGCCTTCTTCCGCAACATGCTCACCCCCGTTCTGCGTGCCGCCGGCTATGCCGTCACCTCCGCTGCGAGCGGGCACGAGGCCTTCGGCATGATCCGAAATGGCCGCGCCTTCGACCTCATCGTCACCGATCTGCAGATGCCGGGTATGGACGGCATTGCGCTCGCGAGCGCATTGCGGTCCGAGGCCAAGACTGCGCAGATACCGCTGATCGCACTGTCGTCGATCACGACCCCCGATATGATCGAGCGCGTGCGCCGCGCCGGTTTCCACGACTTCGTCGGCAAGTTCGATCGTCAGGGCCTGATTGCCGCGATCAAGGAACAGGCCGGCGGCGTCACCAGTCGGGCGGCCTGACGCCATGCTGAATACGCAGCAACCAGCGGCAAGCGCCGAATACGTCACGGTCACCATCGGGGGGCAATTGTTTGGTTTGCCGATCTCACGCGTGCAAGATGTGTTCGTGCTCAGCCAGGTCACGCGCGTTCCGCTTGCAGACGAGGACATTGCAGGGGTCATCAACCTGCGCGGCCGTATCGTCACGGCGATCGACCTGAGACGGCGGCTCGGCGTCTCGGGTGATGTCGGTCGCGCGAAGATCGCCGTCGGGATCGAGGGCGACGGGGAATCCTATGGGCTGGTGATCGACGCGGTCGGCGAGGTTCTGAAGCCTGGCGCCAAAACCGCCGAGCCGATTCCTGTCAATCTCGACGAACGACTCAAACGCGTCGCATCGAGCGTTCATCGCCTAGACGACAGGCTGATGGTGGTGCTCGACGTCGACGCGGTTCTCGATCTGAAATGCACTGAGATAGCCGCTTGAAGCGGTGGGGTATGCGGACCAGTCCGCCAGAACAGCGAGTGAGGGTGCCATGAAGACATGTCTGATCGTCGACGATTCCAGCGTCATCCGCAAAGTTGCGAAGCGAATTCTGGAAGGGCTGGAATTCCAGATCACGGAGGCCGAAGACGGCCAGCAGGCGCTCGATCAGTGTCATCGCACGCTGCCGGACGCGATTCTGCTCGATTGGAACATGCCGAGGATGGACGGCTACGACTTCCTCAAGGCGCTGCGCCGGATGCCCGGCGGTGAACGGCCCAAGGTCGTGTTTTGCACCACCGAGAATGATGTCGCGCATATTGCGCGCGCGCTCCATGCCGGGGCCAACGAATACATCATGAAGCCGTTCGATCGCGACATCGTCGAGGCGAAATTCCAGGAAGTCGGTCTGATCTGAGCCCATCATCCATTCGGCCCGGTGGTCAACGTGACGGCACTTTTCAATCGTGAAGCCCGGCCGCCTGAAACGGCGGCTGACCCATTGCGCGTGATGGTGGTGGACGATTCTGCAGTGGCGCGCGGGTTCATTCGCCGCTGGCTCGAGCTTGAGCCGGGTATCGAGATCGTCGCGTCGCTGCGGACCGGACGCGAGGCGATGGACTATCTCGATCGCGCCGATCCGGATGTGGTCTTGCTCGATGTCGCGATGCCGGACATGGACGGCATTACCGCGCTGCCGCTGCTCCTGAACAGGAAGCCCGGCCTTGTCATCATCATGGCGTCGACTCTGACGCGGCAAAACGCCGAGGTCACGTTGCGCGCGTTGTCGCTCGGCGCTCTCGACTGCATTCAGAAGCCGGAGGCACAGGGCGCCGTTACGACCGAGACCTACCGGCATGCGCTCGTCGCCAAAATCCGCGAACTTGGCGCACGGGCGCGCCGGGCGCGGGAGCCCGGGCGGGTGCTGCGGCCGGTGGTGAGCCGCAGGAGCGCGTCCGAGCCGGAAACTGCCCAACGATCTTTCGCGCTTAGAGCCGCGACCAAGACCAGGCCGCGCGTGCTGGTGATCGGAGCCTCCACCGGGGGGCCGCATGCGCTGGACCAGGTCTGCAGCCGGCTCGGTCCGGTGATCGACGAGGTCCCGGTGCTGATCACACAGCATATGCCGCCGACCTTCACCACCATTCTTGCCGAGCATCTCGGCCGGGCGACCGGACGCCTCGCGCGCGAAGCCGAGGATGGCGAACCGATCCAGGCCGGCCGGATTTATGTCGCGCCCGGGCATCGGCATCTCAGGATCGCGCGCGCCAACGGGCATCCGGTGGCGGTACTGGACGATTCGGCGCCGGTGCATTTCTGCAAGCCCTCGGTCGACGTGATGTTCTCGTCCGCGGCGGAGATCTGGGCCGGAACTGTGCTCGGCCTGGTGCTGACCGGCATGGGCAGCGACGGCACCAGAGGCGGCGCGGATATCGTTGCCGCCGGCGGCAACATGATCGCGCAGGACGAGGCGACCAGCACCGTCTGGGGCATGCCGGGTGCGATCGCGCAGGCCGGCCTGTGTGCGCAGGTTCTGCCGCTGCCCGAGATCGCGCCCGCGATCCTGACCGCCTTCGGGAGGCGGCCATGACCGGCAGCGACTTCGAGTTCATCCGCAAGCTGCTGAAGCAGCGCTCCGGCCTGATGCTGTCGGCCGAGAAGCAATATCTGGTCGAGAGCCGCCTGATGCCGGTGGCGCGGCGCAACGGCATCGCCGATCTGTCCGAACTGACGCACCGGCTGCGGTGCGGCACCGACCAGGCTCTGACCGCCCAAGTGGTCGAGGCGATGACCACTAACGAGACCTTCTTCTTCCGCGACCGCATCCCGTTCGAGCACTTCCAGGCCTTCATCCTGCCGACGCTGATGCGCAGCCGCGAGCTCTACAAGCGCATCCGCATCTGGTGCGCGGCCGCCTCAAGCGGGCAGGAGCCCTATTCGCTGGCCATGGCGATCAAGGAGAGCGGTGCCGCGCTCGACGGCTTCCGCATTGAAATTATCGCCACCGATCTGTCCAGCGAGGTGCTGGAAAAGGCGAAGGCCGGCACCTACAACCAGTTCGAGGTGCAGCGCGGATTGCCGATCCATCTGCTGGTGAAGTATTTCAGCCGGACCGGCGAGGCCTGGCAGATCGCGCCCGACATCCGCGCGATGGTGCAGTTTCGCCCGCTCAATCTGCTCGACGATTTCTCCCGGCTCGGGCAGTTCGATCTCGTCGTCTGCCGCAACGTGCTGATCTATTTCGATCAGGCCGCTAAATCCGACGTGCTCGATCGGCTGGCACGGGTGGTGGCATCCGACGGCTTTCTCATTCTCGGCGCCGCCGAAACCACAATCGGACTGACCCAGGGCTTCAGGTCGGTGCCCGACAAGCGCGGGCTGTATGCGCCCGTCGCCCCGGCCACGCCGATCGCTCCCGTCGCCGATCGCGTGCTGCAATTTCCGTCGCCCACGATCCCGCTCGCCTCGTAACGCCGCGACTCACGCCTTGCGCCGGCGCGGCGCCGCGAGCCGCGCTGCCAGCACGATCAGCGTGACCGAGACGAGCAGCACCCAGGTCGGCGTCGCGAGGCCAAGCGCGATCAACAGCGTGGTCGAGATCACCGTGGTGGCGTAGCCGAGCACGCCGAGGAACGCGACATTGCCGTGCTTCATGCCGATATCCCACAGCATGAAGGCCGAGCCGATCGGGCCCAGCCCCAGCAGCACCATCACGATCCATTGCGAGGCGGTTGGCGTCTCCCAGCCTTCGAAGACGAGATTGCAGACGAGCGCGAGCGCAGCCGTTGCGAAACACGCGGGCGCCACGCTCTCGCTCGGCACCGCCGCGATCGTGCGCGACATGACGGAGTAGGTCGCCCACACCACGGCGCTGGCAAACGCAAAGCTGAAACCAACCAGCGCATCGGGATGGCCGCTGGATGCGCCGATCTTGTCGAACACCAGCAGACCCGCGGCAGTGAAGCCCATCAGCGCGCCGACGATATGCCGCCAGCTCAATGTCACGCCCGGCAGGAAGCCGGACAGCAGCACGGTGAGCAACGCCCAGAGCGAAGCGATCAGACCTGCTTCCGCCGGCGGGGCGAGTTTCAGCGCGGCGAAATAGAGGACATGAAACACGAACAGGCCGTAGATGCCGAGCAGGAACGAGGGCAGCGTCGGCACCATGGCGCGTGTGTTGCCGGTCGCGATCGCGTAGGCGGCGATGGTCGCGCCGCCGACCAGGAAGGTGATCGCGGTCGACTGGAATGGCGGAATGCCGCCGCCCTTCAGCGCGGTCAGCGTCGCCAGCGTGCCCCACAGGATCACGGCGCAGAAGCCGATCAGCGTCGCGGTGCGGCCGGGAAGGGGGGCTTGGTGCTGCTGTTTTGTGTCTGGCGTCTTTGCGTCCATGGCTGCGGGCAGACTGTCCTCGTCCGCTCGTCCCCGCGAAGGCGGGGACCCAGTGTTCCGGATTCCCGCTGTCGCGGGAATGAGCGGGTGAATGCATAGCGCGATTTCTCCTGTGTGACAGTGCGTGTGTGGAGGCTTTGCGATGAAAACCGGGCGCGCGCCGCCGCCCGTGTTGTTTGGAAGGCGCCGGGTACGCCTCGATCTCTCGGGCCCTCCGCAAAAGGGAGGGGGACGGCGCGCCGGGAAGCGCAGGCCAGTCCTTTGTGCCGCATGATTTTTGTCATGCGGCCGCCTCTCGGCGCACCGTCCGCGGCGTTCTCATTTCGGTACCGGGCCGCGCTTTGCCTCCATGCGCCTGAAGCTGCGCATGGCGTCAGCCAGCTCCTGGCAGGGGTCCGTAGTGACCCCGGGCGGAGCCCCGGCACCGCCCGAGTGCGGGGTTACGAGCCCCGCCCGCAGGCGCCGCATCCCACCCCGCCTTCATGACGTCTCATGACAACGCCCTCGGTGGATGGGATGGATAGGAATATAGTCCATAACCGTTCATGTGTCAAGTCGCACGTCTGCCGCGAGAGGCGAGTCGCGGCAATCCGAGTTAAAAGAGTGGTTGTTGGCTGATCCGTCATCCTGAGGTGCGAGCGAAGCAAGCCTCGAAGGATGGACGGCCCCGGCTTTCTTTCCGGGCCGTCGCCCTTCGAGGCTCGGCGCTGGGCGCCGAGCACCTCAGGGTGACGGATTTAAACTGCTGTTCGTCGCAGAATCTTTATTTTTCCGGCCACTCCCTGCTAAACCGCACCCGTCATGCTGAAAGTCGCCGCTCTCTATCAATTCGTATCGCTGCCGGATTTCCGCGACCTCCGCGAGCCGCTGCGCGCGTTGTGCGAGCGCCTCGCCATCAAGGGCACGATCCTGCTGGCGCATGAAGGCATCAACGGCACCGTCGCCGGCAGCGATGAGGCGATCGACAGATTCATCACCGAGTTGCGCGATGGCGCGCTGTTCGGCGGGCGACTCGACAATCTCGAACTGAAATATTCCACCGCGCCCGAGATGCCGTTCCAGCGCATGAAGGTGCGGCTGAAGAAGGAGATCGTCACGCTGGGCGATGCCACCGATCCGACGAAAAAAGTCGGCACCTATGTCGATGCCGCCGACTGGAATGCGCTGATCGCCGACGGCGACACGCTTGTGATCGACACCCGCAATGATTTCGAAGTGGTGATGGGCACGTTTGACGGCGCGGTGAATCCGAAGCTGTCGCGTTTCGGCGAATTTCGAGATTATGCCGCGCGCGAACTCGATCCCAAGAAGCATCGCAAGGTCGCGATGTTCTGCACCGGCGGCATCCGCTGCGAGAAGGCTAGCGCGTATCTGCTCGCGCAGGGCTTTGCCTCGGTCTATCACCTCAAGGGCGGCATCCTGCGCTATCTCGAAACCGTGCCGGAAAGCGAGAGCCGCTGGCGCGGGGAATGCTTCGTGTTCGACGAGCGGGTGGCGCTCGGCCATGGACTTGCAGTGAAGCGCGCGGGCGAAGACGCGGCGCCGGGCGACCCGCTGTTGGCGCCCCGCGAGGACGACGCGGCGTAGCGGGAACAGCTACGTCATTGTTAATAGAGTTGCCGTTTCGTTCGCGCTAAAAGCCACCATTGCCGGCATCGAGCCTACAGGCGCCGGCACCCGAGAGCGGCGTGTGCTCCCCTGTAGATCTCGACCGATGAGTTCTTGGAGCGCCTGAATGCCGAATTATCGCGCCTATGTGATCGGACCCGACGGCAGCTTCGCCCGCGCGCATAATTTTTCCGCCGCCGACGACCAGGAAGCCCGCGAGCATGCCGCGCGCTACGTCGACGGTCACGACGTCGAATTATGGTGCGGCGACGTCAAGGTCGCATTGCTGCCGCGCGAGGATGCGGTCAAGCGCAAGTGGGGATGAGCGGGCGGGCCGACCACGCCGCGGCGAACCTGCGACACGCTGTCGCTTTCGCATAAACCTCTGAAATCGAAATGAAAATGGGCGCGACCCAAGGTGTCTCTGCGCGCCCATCCCCCTCTTGACGGCGTGCCGCTCCGCCCTAAATCGTCCAGCCGACGGGCGCCTTGCCGTGCCCGTTGCGGGCGCTGGAGGACGTCCGGCGCGCGCTCGTAGCAACGTTGCTCTGGTGAGCATGCTCTTTGGAGACTTTGGCTATGAGACGACACCGTCTTGCCGTCCCTGCCGATGCGGAGGGCCGGCGATGAGCACACGCTTCGATCTCGACGAGTTGCTGCATCCGTCCCGCGCCTTCGCGCATCCGTCGGATGTGGTCCGCGATCCCGATCTCAGCCTCAACGAGAAGCGCGCGATCCTGGCCTCCTGGGCGTCGGATGCCTGTGCGCTGGAAGCCGCCCCCGATTTGCGCGAAATCCCCGGCGGCAATCAGGTGCGCTTCGAGGAGATCATGGACGCGTTGCGCACGCTCGACCGGCAGGCGAATGACGCGATGCCGGGCGTGGGGCGGACGCTGCGCAAGCGGCGGCTGCGCGGCCTCCTGCGGCGCGACAAGCCCGATCACGGCCACTCGCTGCAATAGGTGCGATCATGATCGCGACCATGATCGACCGCTATGTGATCGGCCGGGAGCGCAATGTCGTGCGCGTCGATTTTTCCCGCAAACCCGAGCCGCCGGCGCCGACCTTTCCGGGCGCCGGCGCGCTGCGATCCTGTGCGGCGCTGTTTCAGACGGTCAACGCCGCCGCCGGTCTGCGCACCGAGGCGGCGTGATGAAGACCGCGCTGATCGTGCTGCTGATGGCCGGACTGGTGCTGGCCGCGTACGGCTGGCCGACCCTTGCACGGCCGGGTGAAGCCCGGCCGTGAGGCGCGGCGCTACTGCGCTTTCGCGGTTCTGGTCTTGCCGAGGTTGCGGCGGACATAGGCCGCGGGCGGCTCCGGCAGGCGGAACACCACGACCATGCGATTGACCTCGCCGCGTTTGAAGGCGGCGAGGAATTTCGGATAATCCTTGACCGAGACGCAGCCGTTCGACTGGCCATTCGGCCCGAGCATATAGGGGTGCACCAGGATGCCGTTGCGCCCGAACATCGCGGCATGGTCTTCCGGATTCATCCGGATCGCTTCGACGCCGTGGAAGCGCGCTTCACGCATGGTGAGCTTGTAGGTGTTCGGCGGGGTCACGCCGCGCATGCGGAGTCGCACATGTTTGGGATCGTCCATGTACTGGCCGAAACCGGAATGCGCCTCGAGCTTCTCGCCATCGGGCATGTAGACCGCCTTGGCGTTGATGTCGTAGATCGCGGTCTTCTGCAGATGCGGATCGTCGTCGGGGATTTTGATTCCGGTCGCCGGCGGCAACGAGGCCCGCTGCGGGCGCCGCGGCAGGATCATCGGCGGCTGATCCTTCTCCCGGACCACACGCTCGACGAAGCCTGCCGAGTAGGGCCGACTGTCGAAGCGATCGGTCACCGCGGCGAAGCGCTGCTCGAACTGCGCCTTGTGCTGGCTGCTGGGGTCGAAGAACAGCGGGTCATTGGTCGATGCGCCGAGCAGTCCGGACGAGGGCAGGGCGATCGATTGTGGCGCCGCCGCTGCCGGTGCGACCGAGCCGGTGGTGTCGGCGGTCTCGTCTTCCGGCCAGTTGCGGGTGACATAGGGCAGGGTCGAGGCGATTGCGCTTCGTGGGATCGAAAGCCAGGCGAAGTCGCTTTGCTGCGGCAGCCCGATGGTCGAGAGCCGCTCGGTCTTGGCATCGCTGGCGATGGAAATGATCCAGCCCGCGGCGGTCAGCGCGCCGGTCACAAGCGCGAAAGCGACCGCCAGCGTCATCATGCTGCGGCCGAACGAGCCGGCGAGCCGACCCACGAACCGGGCCATTTGAAACGATGCTGCCTGCCGCTTGCGCGTCTTGACGCGCCGGCCATGGGTCGCACGCGTCATGGAACGCAAATCCCCCACACAACCCAACGAGAATTCCCCCATTCACCTTGGACTCGCGTGGTTAAACGCGGGTAAAGGCGCAAGGAAGGATTGTACGCGACCAAATCGTGGCAGCTTCGGGCAACCTGCCATTAAGGTTAACGACGCGGTAACTAAAAACCCGGAGGGAACTTTCGTGGCGGTACGCTGCTACGCGTCGCCGCTGTCTGGGGCAGACGGCGCGGCGAGCTGCAGGCTCACCAGCCGCGCCAGCAGGGTTGCGGGGTAAAGCTGGCCGATGATGGTCTCGACATTGCTCAGGCTCCGCGCGATCGGGTGCACGGGTAGTATGTCGCCGTAGCCGATCGACGTCAGGGTGACGAAGCTGAAATAGATCGTCTCGCTGGCAAGCCCGCCGTCGTCCGCCAACGCAAGGCCAGTAAACGCTTTCGGGATCAGGACGCCGACAATGGCGAATATGCCGGCAAAGACCACCCCGATGAGCAGATAGAGCGCCACCGCACCGACGATGCGGTGAACGGTGACGCGGCCCGGTGCAAAGACATCACGCGCCACGACGACCCCGAGCGTGGCCGCGACGATGATCCAGCCGCTGGCGAGAAACGCGACATCGATCGTCGATGGATCGAACGCGCGTTTCAGCACCGTCGTGCCATTGAGGCAGAATGCGAACAGCATCAGCGCCAGGGCGGTGAGGCTTCCGGACATCGCGACCGTGCTGGCGATCAGTACGAGAGCCGCCGCGAATCCCATGGCCTCGAGTGCGATGACATTCGCCGCCTGTAATGGCGCGAATACGAAAAGCACGAGCGCGAGGATGACGGTCGTGGTTGTCAGCAGTCTTTCGCCGTAGCGCGTGCGCGAGCGGGCAAGCGCGTTTCTGAGCTGTGTGAGCATGTCGGGCCTGCCAGGTTATGCACGGACGGGAGTGATGACGCGGCGGCCGCCGGTTCGGCCGGCGACTGCGCCAGACCAAGGATCTTTAGCAAACTCATTTCATGCACTCGCGCACGAATTCGATACGCTCCACCGGCCCGAGCTTCCGGACGTCCGCCTGCTGAAGGCATTGCTCGCGCTTGTCCAGGCGGCCTTCAATCTTCTGGATCAAGCCTTCTCCTGCGGCTGCTGAAACAAGTTCGATCTCGCCCGGCTTCCAAGTCTTGTCGAACCATGGCTCCAGCGGACCGTAGAGGCGGAGAATCATGAACCAGCCTTTTCCCGGCAGAGTCTGGATCCAGTTATTCTCCGCTCCGGCCGGCGGCTTGGGACCGAACCAGACATCGACCGATCCATCGGCGTTGATTTTGAAGTCCTTGTTCTGGCTGCTAACGCTTGGAGCCGGCTGGTCGGTTTGTACCATCGACCTTGTTTGATTGTCGTAGACGATGACCGACCAGAAATCTTTCACCGGGACATTGGGTGGCAGCCGCAACCGATAGGTATTTGCGCCATCGAAGGGATTGCCCTTCGAGTCCTGGACCGACCATGGGTATTGCGACCCAAGGCCGACCATCTTCTCTTCCATCGCGGGCGTCACGCCAGTGGCGAAGTAATAATACTGGATCGCGCCATCCAGATTGCTGACTCCCGGCGATACCTCGAATTTGTAGCCACCAAAGAAGGGCAGCCGCCAAGCGCTGTCCGGAAAGAAATAAGCCTCCTTGGACCGAATCTTGAAGGCGACTGTTCGCGCCGTTACCGCGCCGATATTCGCCGCATCGGTCAGAATCTTTTTCATCCGCTCGTCGGGATTGAAGGGCTGACCCTTGACGATGCCGATCGACGCAAAAAAACCCAGGGTTGTCGGATCCGACCCTTGACTCGGCTCCTCCTGGATCACCTGATTCAATAGCGTCCAGAACGAGTAGTCGCCCGGAGCAACGAAGTTGGAAGGAAGTCCTGAGCCGTTGACGAACTTCATCGCCGGCGGATTGGCCGCGTCGGAGAGCCGATAGATCTTGAGATTCTTCTTCACCGACTCGACGCCAGGCTTGGTCGAACCGTCGACGACGAACGCACGGAAGACCAGCCAGTTGCCGTACGTGTTGGGGCGTACCACGTGATAGCCGGCCGGCACGTCGCCTTTGTATCCCGGTGGCAGCATCAGGTATTTGCCGCCTTGGCCCTTGTCGGCGCCCGTGATGCCGACGTCGGCCACCCAGCGATACCAGAAGTCGTTGACCAGACCGAGCACCCTGGGTGGGATTTCGACGACCAGCGGGGACTCTTTCGTATCGACCCACATGAAGTTGTAGATCGTGTTGTCGTTGGCGGTCAGCTCGACCGTTTTGGGGTCGACCAGATTTTCCCAGATGACGTTCGTCTGGTTGTCCGGCCCGAATTGGCGCAGCGAAGCACGCATGCCCGCCTGGTTCACGATCGGAATACCCAAAAGGTAAGCCTGCAGCGCACGCGAACGATCGAGGTTGTCGTAGATCTTCTCGGCGGTCTCCGCCGAGGGATAGCCGTAGCTCAGGTTCAATGTGCCGATCGAAGACTCGATCCTGTCGGGAACGGCAACCCCCGGCGCGATTGGCGTCGTCATCTTGTAGGTCTGCGCGAAGACTGTGGTGACGAAGGCGGCTGCGGCGAGCGCGCCGAGTGTGACTCGCTTCATGGCTTTCACGGTTCCCTAACTCAAAAAAAGGGGGCGCGATGCCCCCTCATGCTTTTAGCGCAGTGTCACTTCATGCACTCGCGGACGAATTCGATTCGTTCGACCGGACCGAGCTTCTTGGCCTCGGCCTGTTTGCGGCAGTCTTCGCGCTTGTCGAGCCGCATTTCGATCTTGTGCAGCACGCCGAGATCTTCACCCGAGGGGCCGTCTGCGGCCGTGCTCATTGCAGCCTGAAACTTCTTGATGTCCGCAGGGCTGAGTTGCGGCCGATCGATCTTGACCGTCAGCTTGTTGAGCTTGCCGGTAAAGGTGAAAGGCGGCTTGTAGTCGGCATCGTTGACGCCGGTCAGCGTGTCGGAGCCGATGTCGAAGCTCTCGTCCCACTGCAGGATCATCGGCAGCGTCTTGGGCATGGGCTTCGTATCAACGACCTTGCCGTCGACTTTCAGAGTGCCGGTGCCAGGACGGCCGACGCCCGAGAAATCGTTGAAGGCAAGCGTGCCCGCTCCCAACCCGTCATACTTGAAGTCGAACTCGACCGTATGGCGTCCCGGTGTCAGTGCGTCCGGTCCCTCCCACTTGAGGCGCTCCAGATCGACCAGATTCCACAGGAACACCGGCTTGCCTTTCAGCAGATAGAAGCCGTAGCCCGCGAAGCGTCCGCCGGAGGTCAGAATCATGCCCTCGGCGCCGCCTTGCGGCACCTCGATGTCCGCCGTGATCGTGTACGAGGCGTTGAGGATGAACGGCGAGTCGCCTTGCGGCAAACCGATCATCGGCCGCGTATAGACGAACTCGGTACGGCCGGCGGTGATGTTCGGACGCGGTGCGACGATACGCGCCGCGACCGAGGCATCGAGCGGCAACACCTGATATTTCTTCGCCTCAGCCAGGAATTGCTTGCGCATCTCCGCAACCTTTGCGGGGTTCGCGGCCGCGATGTCGTTGGACTGGGTGAAGTCCTTGCTCAGGTCATAGAGCTGGAAGTCCTGTTTGTTGAGCGGATCGGGATTGGCGGGGCCGAACGCCTGCCAGGGCGCCCGGTTGACTTTGGTGCTCAGCATCCAGCCGTCCTTGTACAAAGCCCACTGACCCATCATCTCGAAATACTGGGTGGTGTGGCGGGACGGCGCCTTCGCGTTTTTCGCATCGAAGGTATAGAGGAAGCTCGTGCCCTCGATCGGCTTTTGCTTGATGCCGTCCACCATATCGGGCGCACGGATGCCGGCAGCCTCGAGGATGGTCGGCAGCACGTCGATCACGTGAACGAACTGCTCGCGCAGGCCGCCCTTGTCCTTGATGCGGGCCGGCCACGACACCACCATGTTCTGGTTGATGCCGCCGAGGCGTGACGCGTTCTGCTTGAACCAGTCGAACGGCGTATCGAACGCCCAGGACCAGCCGGCCGACATGTGATTGTAGGTCTGCTCGGTGCCCCAGACATCGTACCACTTCATCTGCACATCGACCGGCACCTGGACGCCATTGAAGAACGCGACCTCGTTCGGTGTCCCGTTCGGGCCGCCCTCGGCGCTGGTGCCGTTGTCGCCGTTGATGAAGATGATCAGCGTGTTGTCGAGCTTGCCGAGATCCTCGAATTGCTGGATCACGCGACCGATCTCGTGGTCGCTGTAAGCGGCGTAGGCGGCGAACACCTCGACTTGCCGGATGAACAACTTCTTTTCGGTGTCGGTCAGTTGATCCCACGGCTTCAGGATCTCTTTAGGCCAGGGCGTGAGTTTAGAGTCCTTCGGAATCACGCCGATGCGCTTCTGGTTTTCGAAGATGCGCTCGCGCAGTTTCTCGTAGCCGTCGTCGAACAGCTTCATGGCGCTGATCTTGTCGACCCATTCCTTGGTCGGGTGATGCGGTGCGTGCGTGGCGCCCGGCGCGTATTTGATGAAGATCGGCTTGTCCGGCTGGGTCTGATGGATACGCGTCATGTAGTCGATGGCGTCGTCGGCCATGCCGGTGATCAGATTCCAGGTGCCTTCCTTGCCCTGAAATGGAAAGATCTGCGTGGTGTTGCGGAACAGGTTCGGCTGCCATTGATTCGCGTCGCCGCCGATGAAGCCGTAGAAATATTCAAATCCCATCCCGGTCGGCCATTGATCGAATGGCCCGACCTGGCTCGCGGCGAATGCCGGCGTGTTGTGGTTCTTGCCGAACCATGAGGTGGCATAGCCGTTTTCGAGCAGGATGCGGCCGACGGTGGCCTTGTCCTTGTCGATGATCGAGTTGTAGCCGGGGAAGCCGGTGGACTGCTCGGAGATCACGCCGAAGCCGGCCGAGTGATGATTGCGACCGGTGATCAGCGCCGCGCGCGTCGGTGAGCAGAGCGCGGTCGAGAACATCCGATTGTAACGCAGGCCCTGGCTCGCAATGCGATCCATGGTCGGAGTCGGAATGACGCCGCCAAAGGTGCTCGGCGCACCGAATCCGGAATCGTCGGTGATGATCAGCAGAACGTTCGGTGCGCCCTTGGGAGGCACAATACGCGGCGCCCACCACGGCTTCGACTGCAAGGCCTCTTCCCTGATGACGCCGCCGAATTTTGGATCCGGCGGCGGAAGTTGTTTTCCGTCGATCGTCGTTGTCGCACTTGGAGATCCCGGCGTGCCGGTTGCTCCCTGGGAGAGCGCCTGACTGGTCGCCAACAGAACCAGCCCCAGAGCGGTCAGTGTCGTGTTGCGTGTTGCCATGACGAGATCTCCCGGCGCGAGCGAAGAGGATCAGTAGCAGGGTGGATAGGGATAATAGCCGCAGGCCGGACGCGGCGGATAATAGGCTGCCGGCGGCGGCGCGTAGTAGGGCGCACCGTAAGCCGCCGCCGCACCGACTGCTGCAGCGGTCCCAACCGCAGCCGCGGCGCCCGCATAATACGCACCGCGCCACGCGGTGCGCCGTGCAGCACCAGCGAACGACAACGGCGTGAACGGACGGCCGATGATGTCGATGAAGACGGCGGCAGAGCCGTCGGCGCCGTTCAGGTCGCCTTCCAGCACATCGATATCGAAGGTCAGTATGTCGCCCTCTAGCTTCGGCGATTTCAGCACCACGACCGCATCCTTCACGCCGGAGCCGTCCTTGGTGAAGCCCGACACGGTCGCGTTCGGCGGATCTTTCGCAAAGTTATCCGTGCCCTTATTCCAGTCATCGACGATCCGGCTGGTGAGATCGTGGCCGGCGGAGCGCACCGGCCGATCCGCGAATACGATCGCGTTCGGCGAAACGCCGGTCAGCACCAGTTTACCGCCTTCGAGGCTGGCACCGCGCGAATTCAGAACGAACAGCGACGGCACCACCTGCGGCTTGCCGTGTCCGATGGTTTTTTGCAGCGGCACGTGCGGTGCAGGCGCCGGGCTTTGAGAATAGGCGGCTCCCGACGTCATCAGCACGAACGATGTCAAGACACCGCTCAGAACGAGCGTTCTCATAGGCATTTCCTCTTTCAGATATAAAAATTGTCGCTGATATGAGCCAAACTTGCTTCTTCCGCGCGTCTGATCATAAGCCCCTTGTCACGCTATCAACTCGGCCGCGCTCAATCTTGCCATTTGAAGCCAGCAAAAGATGACAGTTCGAATATGTGAGCGGGATCAATCGAGACCGATTGACACGACTGCGATCGACCGTAACGTGCCGCTCACTTCGGCCGCACGTCCGGCCGTATCTCACTGAGGAGTCGAATCGATGTTTTTCAGTCGTCGCGCATTGCCGGCTGCGGTAGCATTTGTTGCAAGCACCGTTACGGGCGCCGTCAATGCGCAAGCTCCCGTTCCGCCGCCGCCGCCGGGCGTGACCGGCGTGAACACAGGATTGTTGAGTTGCAATCTGTCGCCGACGATCGGCCTCGTCGTCGGTTCGCTGCAGACGATGAACTGTACATACAAGCCGGTCGGGCCGTATCCGCCTGAAATCTACACGGGCACGTTCGGGACGCTCGGCGTCGACATCGGGGTGACGCTGGCGCAAGGGTTAGCCTGGCAGGTCTACGCTCCCACAGCCGGTCCTTTGAACGGTGCGCTGGCCGGCACCTATGTCGGGCCGAGCGGCGAAATCGGCGTCGGCGTGGGCGTCGGTGCGAATATCATGTTCGGCGGCAACGGGCGCTCCTACGCGCTGCAGCCGGTCTCGCTGTCAGGCGAGGTCGCGCTCAATGTGTCGGTCGGTCTCTCCACCATCGAATTGAGGTGGGTGCCTTAACTTCCACGGCATTAGCGAATGTCCGGATGCGCCAAGGCATCCGGACGCCGCCTCGCCCTCGCAATCAGAACCGCGCGCTGATGCCTGCGATCGGTCCATGCTGCAGCATGTCGAACTGATAGAGCGTGTCGCCCGAGCCCTTGCTGTAATCGGCATAGAGGGCCCGGTATCCGAGCATGCCCGACCATTCCGCGCCATACGCTTTCGCGATCGCGAAGCGATACGCGCCGATCGCCTGCCAGGAGAACTCGCTGCCGACACCGAAGCCGCCGACGTCGCCGCTCACGGTCAGCTCATGCCCCGGCGTGAATTGATGGCGCAGCCGGAGGCCGACCAGGGGATCGACCCAGGTCACGTCGCCGGACCTGACATAGGCGCGGGTGCCGTCGAAGGTGAAGGTGCGGCGCGGCAGCAGCAACGCGAGATTGGCATTCACGTCGAGGCTTGCCTCGGCCTGCTGCCACCACAACCGGCCGCCGGCATAGATGTCGACTGCGGTCGCGGAGCCAGTCGGCGTTCCCCACCGCGCCAGCTCGTACGCGCCGGCGAGTTCGGTGATGACCATCTTGATGGTGGTCTCGAAATTTGCGCCGACCCCGAGCGTCAGACGCGGGTCGAGCGAGACCGACCGCGAACCGCTCTTTGAGGCGCCGAGCAGCAGATAGGTGAAGTCGCCGATCACCGCGAAGCGGTCGTTGCGGGCCTCGAATGCGGTCATCAGGCCGAACAGCTGTTTCGGGATCTTGCGGTGAATGAGGTCGCCGAAAAAGGTCGCGTCGATGTCGGTCACGTGGCCCTTGATCGTCGAGCTGCCGTTCAGCGACGGCATCCAGGCATAGGGCGTCAGGTCGAAGCGCCAGGGATTATAGACCGGCACCGGGGCGGGCGGAGGTGCCTTGACGACCATGTCGGCGGCATGAACTGAAGTGCCGGCGCAAAAGACGCATCCAATGAGCGATGCGGCAATCGCGGCGCGCAGCCGAAAGCGCCGACCCAAGAAATCGTTCTGACCCATAAACGCCCCCAATAGCCGCCGCCGCCGGATGCCTCTTTGGGCCCTCGGTCAACCTTGCGCTAACATGAAGATTAACATGATCGCCGGGGCACATGTCTTGCCATTTCCGGTCATCACATTTTCCGGCCCGTCACAAACACCGCTCGCTTTGAGGCTCTGCCGGTGATTTAGTTCCCTGCATATTCGTCAGTTTGTTGGCGCTGCAGCATGTCTGCGTTTTCCTACCACTTCTCTCATCGGTCTCTGACGCTGATCCATGTCCCGCGATTCCTGAGCGAATGCGGGATCCGGGCGGCGCCTGTCCTGCGGGATGCGGGCATCGCGCCGTCGCAGCTCGGTGATCCGGAAGCGTGGTTCGATCGCGATGTCTGTTTCAGGTTGGAAGACAGCGTCGCGCGTGCGACCGGCAGCCGGTTTTACGGACCGCAGATCGCAAACCACTATGAATTGCCGCAACTCGGATGGTGGGGCAAATCGATCGCGCAATCGCCGAACCTGCTGGCTGGACTTCAATTCGCGTCGCAGACCATCGATACGCTACAAAAGGGCACGCAATTCCGTTTGGTGAAGTATCCAAAAAGCCTTCACTTCAACTTCAATTATCTCGGCCGCGGATCGCTCGATCCCATCCAGCACATCTTCGGGACGCTGGTGGTGATCCGGAAGATCGGACTGATGACGGGAGAGCCCGGCGCGGTTTCGGTCAAGGTCGCGCGTCCCTATTCGCCGGTGTTCGACGGACTGTACGACTTTCTCGGCGCGTCGATAACGTATGACTGCGACTTCGATGGCGTTGTGTTCGACAGCGACATCCTTGACGCACGGCTCGATCGCCATCCGCCCGAGCCGACGCCGTTTCTCGACACCACGCATGATGCGATCGCCCTGATAGCCAGCATGCTGCCATACGAGCATCCGACCCGCGAGCGGGTGGCAAGGCGGCTGAACATCAGCGCGCGCACCTTGCAGCGGCGGCTCAATGACTGGGGAGTCACCTTCGAGGAACTGGTGGACGAATACAGGCGAGATCGTGCGTTGCGGTTGCTGATGCGGGACGATCACAGCGTTCTGGAGATCGCCTATTCGCTTGGATATTCCGACCCGGCGCATTTCACGCGAGCGTTCAAGCGCTGGCAGGGAGTCAGTCCCCGCATTTATCGTAATGCGGTCGTGGCCGGTCTGGTGGAGAACCCACTGACGCAGGACACCGTCGAGCATTGAGCCCGCCGCTCTCCGCGGCCGCCGCTGCCGCCTGCCAAGAAAAAACCCCGCCGTTTCCGGCGGGGTTTGAGTTTCGTGACCTTGCAGAGGAGAGTTCAACGCACGTCGTACATCCCCAGGGACAATCGTCAGGCCGGGATACGGGCCTCTTCGTCGGACGGCTCGCGCAGCACATAGCCGCGACCCCAGACCGTCTCGATGTAGTTCTTGCCGCTCGACGCGTTCGCAAGCTTCTTGCGCAGCTTGCAGATGAAGACGTCGATGATCTTGAGTTCGGGCTCGTCCATGCCGCCGTAGA
>CAZXJZ010000082.1:0-18791 GCA_964641065.1 uncultured Hyphomicrobiales bacterium
CCTACAAGTATTTCGGCGAACCGGTTTACGTCTATTCGCTGAAGGACGGCATCAATGACGGCTTCCTGACGCCGTTCAAGGTCAAGCAGATCGCCACCACGCTCGACGACTACATCTGGACGCCAGACGACAAGGTTGTCGAAGGCGAGATCGAGGAAGGCAAGCGCTACAGGGAGCCGCAGTTCAACCGCACCATCGAAATCGAGGAGCGGGAGCGCTATCGCGTCAAGCTGTTCATGGACCAGATCGACCAGCGCGAGAAGACCCTGGTGTTCTGCGCGACGCAGGCGCACGCGGCACTGGTGCGCGATCTCGTCAACCAGATGAAAAAGTCGAGCGATCCGAACTATTGCGTGCGGGTGACGGCCGAGGATGGCGCGATCGGCGATACCTGGCTGCGAACATTTCAGGACAATGAGAAGACCATTCCGACCATCCTCACTACGTCGCAGAAGCTTTCGACCGGCGTGGACGCGCGCAACGTCCGCAACATCGTGCTGATGCGGCCGGTCAATTCGATGATCGAGTTCAAGCAGATCATCGGCCGAGGCACCCGGCTGTTCGACGGCAAGGACTATTTCACGATCCATGACTTCGTGAAAGCCTATGAGCACTTCAACGATCCCGAATGGGACGGCGAGCCGATGGAGCCGGTGGCGGCGCTGCCCAAGGTGTCGAAGCCCGAGGGCTGCGAGGAAGGTGAGGGCGAGCCTTACGAGGCCGAGCCCAAGGAACGGCCGAAGCAGATCAAGATCAGGCTGGCTGACGGCAAGGACCGGCTGATCCAGAGCATGATGGCGACCACCTATTGGAGCCCGGACGGTAAGCCGATTTCGGCGAACCAGATGATCGAGAAGCTGTTCGGGGAGTTGCCGCGTTTCTTCAAAGACGAGGATGAATTGCGGAAGCTTTGGAGCGAGCCGGGAACGCGCAAGGCATTGTTGCAGGCATTGTCGGAGGCTGGCTTTGGACAGGACTGGCTAGGTGAGGTGGCCAAGCTGATCAATGCCGAGAAAAGCGATGTGTTCGATGTGCTGGCCTATGTGGCCTACGCCACGCCGCCGATCTCGCGGCAGGAGCGGGCGGAGACTCGCAAGGGTGTAATCCTGGGGCGCTATGACGACAGACTGCGGTCGTTCCTCGAGTTTGTGCTGGCGCAGTATGTGAGCCAGGGCACAGAAGAATTGGATCGCGAGAAGCTGGGCGCGTTGCTTGATTTGCGATATGGGTCCGTTAACGACGCGATTGAGAGGCTCGGGGATGCTGGCGTGATCGCGAAGGCCTTTGTCGGATTTCAGCGGCACTTATATGAATCTTGAAGTCGATAGTCGGTGCGATGCGGGCCACGTGTGAACAGGAAAAATCGGCATTGTGGTGGCCGCGCAGTCCTCCGCAAGCCGACGCGTCTGTCTTAAGTCCGATGTTGACCCAAATCGGACATCGCGCTGCGCTTCGGGAGGCTCGAACCCTAGGTAACCTTCGTTCAATGACCGAGCAATAGAACTCGCTGGGCCGCGACCGAGGCGCATATCTTCAATCAACTCCGCGGGCACACCGCGCCGGTGTTAACCCATGCCTCAGTCAGTGCGCCTGCCCGTTGTTGCGTGCCGGGAGCCGGAGCGCGACCAAATCCCGGGGCCCAGGCCCAGCCGACCAGGGTGTCAGTGCCGATATGGCGGAGAATCTCTGCCAGATTGCGGCCGCCGTTGCGCGCGGGGTCTTTGATCTGCGCACAGATCTCCGCGAGACTCTTGTTTTCCCACGCCATTTCAACCGGTGCGAGATGCCATTCCGGATGCCCGGGTACGCGGCCGGGTTCGAAATTGGCGTTCTGGTGGCACGTCGAACAACGCATCGTGGCAGTGCCATGACCGTCAGGGCCACGCGCGACGGGCGGCTGGTGAAGCCGGCCCTCGTCGCCCTGCCGCGGCCTGTCACCGGCCGGATGGCAGTTCACGCAGCGTGGATGCGTCAACACCTTTCCCAGTTCGGTGAACAGAGCGGCGGATCGCGCGTTCGTATCGACGATCGCTGCGAAACTCTCAGGCGCGGCGAGAGCGTTGTCCGGAGCGGTTTGCGAGACCGCGTAACCTGCAACCAGACTGGTCACGAGCGCAGCGGCGCCACCGAGTATCCGCAATCCCGTCCTGGACTTCATTATCCCCCGCTCCTCGCCGGCTATTCTTTTGCAGCGAGATAACGTGGCGCGTCGGCGAGGATCACGGCACGAACAGCCTCGTGATATTTGATGTAGCCGGTGCAGCGGCAGATATGGCCGTCCAACGCCTCAGCGATGGTCTGATCAATCTCGGCGCGCGCCACCGGTTTTCGCGCGAGACGCTCGAGCAGGACCTGGCCTTCGTTCAGAAAACCCGCGGTGCAATAGCCGCACTGGAAGGCGAAATGTTCGACGAAGGCCTTCTGCAGCGCAGAGAGTTCGCCGTTCCGGGCGTGACCTTCGACCGTGCGGATAGCCTTGCCGTTGAAGCTCGCCGCGGAGACCACACAAGTCGGGCTGGTATGGCTCGTGCCATCGGGGTTATCGACAATGACGGCGCAACTCAGGCATTGTGCTGCGCCGCAACCGAACTTGGTGCCGGTCAGGCCGAGATACTCGCGTAGAAAATCATTCATCGTCAGATCGTCGTGGACGTCCGTTTGAGGATAGTCCCGGCCGTTGATCGTGATGGCGAGTGTCGTCACGCGAGCGCTCCCTTGAGAATGCTTTTCGTCACGGGCAGTGAGGAGAACCTGCGGCCGGTTGCGTCGAAGATGGCGTTGAGAATGGCCGGCACCACCGGCATCATCACGACTTCCGCCATGCCTTTTGGCTGTTCGTCGGTCAGCGGAGGCAGCATCTCGATCTCAAGATCGTGCAGCGGCAGGTCCGATCCACGGGCGACGAGATATTGTCCGAGATTCCACTGTCCGTTGCCGGGCCCGCCTTCATAGGGCGGAAGCGTTTCGAGCAGCGCATAGCCGACCCCCATCGCAAAGCCGCCCTGCGCCTGCCCGCGCACGACTTCCGGAACCAGTGCCCGGCCGCATTCGAACACGCTGTAGGCTTTGGCGATGCGCAAAGCGCCGGTGGCGCGTTCGATCTCGACGCGAACCAGCGTGCCGCACATGGAGGTATAGGACGTTCCGATCCGGTTATTGTCTGTCGGTGGAAACAAAACGCTGATGCGATCGAGACGCTCGAATTTACCTTTTCCTTTGCGCAGGGCCAGCGCATCGATTTCGGCGCGGTACTGCTCACCGGCGATGGCGAAACGCGCCCGCGACCAGGCCCAGCGTGAGAAGCCGTGCGTGATCGCACCGGTTACGAAGTTGCGTGCATGCGCCGTTGCGGCGAGCGACTGCAGCGGCAGCGGCGCAAGTCCCGCCATTGTAAGCCGCCCGTCCTTCCATTCCGCCTTTGCCCAGTCCTTGCGCCGCGGATCGGCCGGGCCAATCCGCCACAATTCAAGCGCCGCCGGCCACAGCCCGTAGCGGAAGATCACGCGCGCTGCCTCGCCCGATGCATGCGTTCCCACATGCGCGCCGATCGACGCGGTGGTGGCGGTGCTAATGGCCGGCACCCAGCGCGGATTTTTCTCGGCAGCGTTCTGCGTCTTCTGGTCCATCGTGGTGGGATCGCCGGACGTGACCAGCCCGAGCACGTCGTAGCTGTCGATGCGCGCCACCGAAACCTCGTCGGCTATCGCGCCCAGATGATCCGCGACACGGTTGGCGAGCGCGGTGCCGATGCCGTTACCCATCTCGACATGGTCGCAATAGATCGCGATCCGCCCGTCGCGGTCGATTTCCACCCGTCCCAGCGAGCCATCGGCGCCGGTGCCATAATCCTTTGTGACGCATGCCACGCCGGTGCCGACGAGAAAACCGCTCTTTGCACCGGACTTGTGCTGCGCACGCTGTCGCCAGATCGGATGCGTCTCGAGCTTGTCGAGAACCTCCGGCGTGCGGACCGAGACGATGTACCGGTTTCCCATCATGGTGCGGCCATTCGGCCCGAGCGCATTACGACGCCGGAACTCGATCGGATCGAGTGGCAGCGCGGACGCGGCCTCGTCGATCAGCACCTCCAGCGCCGTCATCGTCTGCAGCGTGCCGTAACCGCGCATCGAACCGGACGTCACGCCACGCGAATGAACCGCGACCGTGGTGACGTCGACCTTAGGGATGTCATAGATGCCGATCGCGGCAGCCGCACCGACCGCGGCGACACCGGGCGAAAGATTGGCGAGGCCGCCTCCGTCCAGCACGTGATCGGCGGCGAAGCCCTGGATCATGCCGGTGGTCCGATCGATCCCGATCCGGGAGCGCATCTTGAAGGGATGCCGTTTGATGCCGGCCTGAAACTGCTGATAGCGGTCATGCGCGAGCCGCACCGGCCGCCCCGGAAAGAACATCGCCGCCAAGGTGACATAGAGCGGGAACGGCGTGTGGTCGCGTCCGCCGAAGCCGCCGCCAAGATGCGCGAAATTGGCGTCGATGCGCGCAGGCTTGAACGGCGCGCGGGTCTCGCCGAGCAGATAGGCGATCGCGTCGGCTGCCTCATACGGCGATTGCACGCCAAGCACGAGTTCAAGCTTGCGGGCTTTCGCATCATACCAGGCGAGTCCGCATTCCGGCTCGAGGAACATCGGATCGACGGACTGGGTTTCGAATTCGCGGTCGAGGACCAGCAGGTTCGGATTCTTCGTGGCAAGGCCGGCGCGGATCTGCTCGCCATAGGTCGCAGCCTTGGCGTAAGCGCCGTGGTTGTCCTTGGCCAGCGGCGACCAGACAGGAAGCGCCGAGGTCTGTACTTTTGCAGGGCTGACCCATCCCGCCATCACCGGAGAGTAGACATCGGGCTCCTCGGGCGTTGCGCCCGCAACGCGCGTGAACCGCAACGCGACGTAATTGGGCAACGTCACCGGGCCGGTCTGTTCGCCGAATTGCACGAAAGTCCCGTCGCGCAGCGCGAGCCGTGCGCGATCGAATGCATCGAAACTTTCGAAGATCAGGAGCGCCACCGCTTGACCCATATAAAGTGGCGTTCGTCCGACCGGGCAGAACAGGTCGCCGGCATAGAATTCGGGAACGCGAATGCCGATTTTCTCCAGATTGGCTGCGGTTACGACCACCGAGGGTTTCATCGCGCCGCTGAGGCGCGCGAGATCCATGCCGGTATAGACACGCGTGGCGTCGGGTGCGCGGACCAGAAGTGCGTGCGAGGTCTGCGCCGGCCAGCCCGGCAAATCGGCGGCACGAAAATCCGACGCGTAGAGTTTCGTGCCGGTGACTTTGGCGACGCCATCGATGCGGCCGCCGCCGTTCACGGCAGGGTTCCATTTCTGAAGCCCAGGCATGGTTTCGCGCGATGCGAATGACGGTTGCTCGGCGATCGCCAGCCGAGAAAGAGTGAGGGCGATCCCGCTCGCGCTGACCCACTTGAGAAACTCGCGTCGCGAGGCTTGCATCGTTGGCTTTCTGGTCGGCGCCGTGATGGCTTTTCACTCTCGCAGTCAAGCTGCGGTGGAGCGATGCATCCTCATGCCCGACATCTACACAATGAGTTCGCGACACTGACCGATTCTCGAATCTCTATAATTTGCTGCAGATCATTAACAGTTCTTGAATTCACGGTGTTGGCGCGACGATGGTGGCTGTTGGCTGGCCTGCACAGGGCGTCGCGACAGCTTTCTCGCAGATTTAGTCGCCGCCGAGAGTCGCAGGCTGCGGGCCGGTTCCGGAATGAACTTCTCCAAGAGGCTTTGCGGCAAGCGTCGTCGACTGAGCATCGGGCCTGACAAAGTCATATTTCAGCACGCTCGCACCTTTGCCCTGCTGTGAGACACCACTCACCAACAGGTTTGCGCCGTGGGTGGTGCTGGTCGTCGCAACGCGGGTTCCCGATGCTCCGTCGAAGGGATTGAAGCTCGCAATTTCGCGAAACGTCGGGTGACGGCCATGATCGGAGGGGCTGTGCATATACATGGCCGGCCCGGGATCGAGCGCGGAGCCGCTTGAGAAGACCTTCACGGTCCCGCCTTCGGCAAGCTGGCTGACGACGATCCGTTCGGCTCCGCCAAGCGAGCCGGCGAGCCAGCCGGTGGCGAGAGAAACGCCGCCGCGATAATCGTCGCCGAACGGCCTGAACGAGGCGAGATTGGCCGGCTCGCCCGGTGCCGCCGCATGCATGCCGTGATGGCCCGCATGGCTGTCTCCGCTGCTCTTGCGCATCGGCTTTAGCAACGGGTACGCGAACACTTTCACCTCGGCGGTCTCTCCCGCGCCCGGTGCCGTCACGATGCCGAAGCGGCCGGTCGAGTAATCGACGAAACCGGTCGAGACGCTCACGCCGGAACGGCTGCCGGCATAGGGACTGAACGTCGAAAACAAGCCCGGTGCGGCGCCTTTCTTTGACGGCAGCGCGGCGTCGTAAATCCGGACCTCGCTCGGGATTCCCGGGCCCGACCCGACAATGATGTTGTCGGCGACGCTTCCGTCAATCTGTGCAGCGGCGACGCTGATGCCGCTGCGCGCGTCCGGCCCGAACGGCTGAAAGCGAGCCAGTTCCGTCGTGAACGCAGCTTTTCCTTTCCGGGACTTTCCCGAATAGGCGACGACTTCGGCCGCGCCACCGGGACCGGAACCGACCACCAGATCGTACACGCCGTCGGCATCGACATCGCCCATGGCCACACTGACGTTGCCTTCAAAGCCGGTGAACGGCACCAATGTCGCAAGGAGCTTGTCACCGTTGCCGTCGTAGACGCGCACCTCCGTGGCTTTGCCGGCCCCGCCGGGCACAGCCACCGCGTAGCTCGAGATCGCAGGAATCACGTTGACGAGCATCATCAGCCCGTTGTCTTCGTGGTTCAGCCGGTGGCAATGCATCACGAAGATGCCCGTGTAGTCGTCGAACCTGGTCCGGATCGCAAGAATGCCCGGCTCGATCACGCTCTCGTCGATCTGCATGGTCGGCGCCGGTGCGTTGGCGTTGTCCACGCTCCATTTGTCGGGTGGCGTCCGAAGTCCGGTGGTCGGATCGTAAAATTCAGTGACCTGGAAGTCGTTGACGTGAACATGGATGGGATGCTCGTCGTTGTTGTTGTTGACGAACCTCCATTCCTCAACTGAATTCAGTCTCGGCTGAATCAGCGGCACGTTCGGAAACGCGCCGCCATCGAATGCGTAGACGAAAGCTTTCGGATCCGCCGTGCTTGCAAGCGGATTGAGAAACCCGCCCGAGATCACGATCTCCCGCTTCATGTCCGGCTTTACGCGGGACAGATCGACAAAGGGCGTGTAGGCGCGAAGCGCCTGTCCCTGCACGAACGGGACAGTGACGCCTTTGCCCTGCGACGGCACAGCCTTCGCCAGCACCTGAGTCGGGAAGATGAAGAAGCCATCGGCGTAGCTGACGGCTGACGGTGCCGCGCTCAGACTGCCGAGCACGGCCGGCGGGTTATCGGTGCCGTTGTTCGTATAGAGCACGCCGGGGGCGGTGACGGTTCTGGCGCCGGCGCCGCGCGGGGGCATTTCCAGAACGAGTTCGCCTTTTTCGGGAATCGTCACCGCGATGGCGAACCGGCTTGCCGGAGGGATCACGAGCCGGGTGCCGTTTTCGGTCACCGGATGTTGGACCGCCGGATACGGATTCCCATCCTGGCCGACGATGGCAAATTTCGGATGCTGCCCGGTTGCGGTCTCGGTCAACTGGACACTGATATAGGCGAAGTCACTCACATTCGCGAGCACCCAGATCTCGGTCTGGCCGGCCTTGCTCTTGATCGTTGGCTGAAATTGCCCGTTGACGGTGAACTGCACGTCGCGCTGATGATCCGGCAGTTCCGGCTTCGCCGGCACATCGTTCTTCCCGTCATGCGACGTGAAGCGCTGCAGGTTACTCGGAATGAATTGCATCAATCCGCGGTCGTTGCGGATTGACAGCGGCCCCGCATACCAGACCGTGAAGTATTTCTCTCCGGGCTTCGACTGGTTGAAGTTGACCGGCGCCAGCAATGGCCGGTAGGTGCCCGCCGCCAGTTCATCGCCCTGCGGAGGCTTGATCGAGCTGACATATTGCGGCCAGTTCGGATTGTTGAGCTGCGCAAGACCGCCGCCCCGATTGAACACAAAATTGTATTGCAGCACCATGTTGCGGATCGGAATGCGGTTCTGCGTCACCACCGGCAGATTGCCATCGGTACGTCCGATGGCGAGCAAGCCCACGAGCCCTGTATAGACTTGCGCCGCGGTCAGCCCGTGCAGATGGCTGTGATACCAATACGCGCCCTGCGGCTGATTTTTCGGGATGTTGTAGGTGTAGGTATTGGCCATGCCGTCGGGGATGTGCAGCAGCACATTGTCGGAATTACCCTTCGGGCTGACGTGAAGGCCATGGACGTGTAGGTTCAGTGGCGACGAGGTCATCTGTTCCGGATAGATCGGAACCTCCTCACCCTTCGGGGTGTATTGCGGGCTGAAATAATCCCGGATCGTCAGACCTGAGAGTCCATTTTCGAGATGGACGATTAGCGTTTCGCCGGGAGACACCTGCAGAGTTGGCGCCGGATAAAGGTTGCCGCCCGAGGTCTTGCCGTCGGACGGCGTGCCGCGGATCACTTCGTAGTCAAACAGGAGAAAGTTCTTCACCGGCGTCGCAACAGTGTCGAGCACGGCTTCGCCCTGACGCGCAGTGAGCCGGACTTCAAGAACGCCGTTCTTGCTGGTGAGCGTTACCGGCTCGCGAAATTCGGATATCACGGGGGGCGCGGCCCGGCGCTGGGCTTGAGCAAACGTGCTGCCGAAGAATGAAATCGTGACCGCAAGGGCCACCGTCACGCGGTGAACTCGCAAGTATGCGTTCTTAGGACGAGTTTCCATGAAGTTCCTCTGAGACTGGAAGGCAGCAGAACTAGTAAGCCGATTAGATCGCCACGAATCGGCTTGCGACGCTCACAATCGCAGGAATCGCAAGCAGCCGCACCGAGTCATTCAAACGTTTACTAGACTTGAGTCGTCGGCCGGACACCAAATTGGAGACCGGTTCGCATACTTACCGTTGGTACGAACCCGTCTCTATCTAAGGCCATCTAGCTAAATCTGTACCGAGAGTGTTAGATCCCAAACGGACTCTGCGCGAGAAATCCCGAAACAGCCTGTGGAGTATTTTCGGAAGTCAGAGACGCAGCGCGCGATCGCGGAAAGCTTCGATGACATAGCGCGCTGCAAAGACTCGATTGAACGAGAAACTCAGCCGTGTCCGCGCTGACAATGGCGGGTTACTCAGGAACATTATGACCAAGTTCCTAGTATGGTGGACCGCGAAAGATCCGAACCTTGTCTCCGCGTGCGATGCACTTACACCTTGGCTCGGATTCATATCCGAGTATGAGGTGATTTCCGCTTCTGGCACAAAGCGGACGTCGGAATTGAAGCGCGAGCCCGCATCCAAGAGAGATGCACGTCCGCGAAGCCGGCTGGCTACTAGGATTTGTGCACGCTGCATCTCGGCATCGCGCAACCGGACCACCAAACTGGCCAATGGAGAATTCGGAGATATTGCGCGGCGAACTCCGCGAAAAGTCTCTCTGAAACGCACGAGTGGAGGATGTCGCAGCGCAAATCTCTCAATGAGTTCCGGGGCTTTGCTACGATTAATTGAGGTCAAAAAGTCTATTAATAGCAGGCAATTATGCGTGGCGGAGCGAGAGGAGCTGGCATCCAACATTCTCCGCTTCGATCGGAGGACGGGTGGGTAATTGGCATCTACTACCTTTCTGAACTGAGTCATTCGCACGCGATGTTCAGGTGGTCTGTAAAGGTACTATGAAAGGCCACAGCGCTCCGCGAAATAAAACTTCGACTGTCCGCAGGATCCGACCTGCCGTAAGTGGCTGATACAATTGAAATTTTCAAAGTGATGCCGTTTGATAGCTTGCTCACTTGATCGGGATCAACGCCCCGCTTCATGAATTGAAGAGGGTTCGAAAACAATCCAGGTCGGCCATCTGAGCAGTTTTGGCTAGGTTCGTCGTCAGGCTTTATTCGTTTACGGCAGGTGGCTTCTGAAGCGGGAGCCCCCATTCTTCTGATGTGCACGCGCAAAGCGGTTGGGATCTGCGCTACGGTTTGGGATTATTTCTGTCTGGCTGTTGAACATCGGATTGCGTGACGGCGACAATTGCGCGGCTGCGTTGGGCTGCTTTCGACCTTCAATGAGCGGTCTTCGGATGAACACGAACTGGCGGGCAGTGTGCAATCGCATCGGATCCTCGATATGGATCATCCCGTTTGTTGCGATCCCGCTTGAGCTGATGGCGGTTCGTCTCGTGCACTATCTCGATGATCGACTGAAATGGCCGCTCCTGGGCCTTGGTTCGTCCGGTGCAGCCGCGATGCTTGAGGCCATCGTTTCGGCTAACCTGGCCTTCCTAGTTTTCACATTCGGATCGCTGCTTGTCGCCATTCAAGTCGCCAGCGCGCAACTCACGCCGCGAATCATCGCTACGACTCTTTTGAGTGACCGAACGATCAAGTATTGCGTCGGAGTTTTTATCTTCACATTGCTGTTTGCTGTCGGCGCCCAGAATCGAATGGAAGGCGAGGTCCGTCAACTCGTGGTGTTCGTTGCTGCGCTGTTTGGCATCATCTGTTTCGCCGCTTTCTTTTTTCTGATTGATCATGCGTCGCGGCTTCTGCGTCCGGTCAGCGTACTGTCGCAGGTGGCCAGGGCGGGCCTGGACGTTATTGACAGTGTCTTTCCCGAAAAGAGCAAAGGATCGGACTGCGCCAGTGACCATCGAGATATGCTTGGTGAGCCGGACGCAGTGATCAGCCACCGGGATAAATCGGGCATCGTGCTGTCAGTGGACGCGCCGGCAGTGCTTGCGGAAGCGCACCGAGCAAATGTCGTCATCGAGTTTGGCCCGCAAGTGGGCGATTTCCTCGCAACCGATGAATCGCTGTTTCTTATTTATGGCCAGGGAGTGGTAGACGAAAGGATTCTCCGCAATGCGGTCGTATTCGGGTCCGAGCGGACGATGGAACAGGATCCGACATTTGCTTTCCGGATTGTGGTCGACATCGCCTTACGCGCCCTCTCTCCGGCCATCAACGATCCCACGACCGCGGTTTTGGCGATCGACCAGTTGCATCGCTTATTGCGCGCCGCAGGTAAGCGGCACTTGCGTACCGATGAACTGTTTGATGCGGATGGCCGACTACGCGCCATTGTGCGAACGCCGAACTGGGAGGACATCGTCCATCTGTCATTTCGCGAGATCAGGCGCTGTGGTTGCGACAATCTCCAGGTAGCGCGTCGCCTCCGCTCCATGATTGAAAATCTGCTCAAATCGCTGCCAGCGCATAGGCTGCCTGCTATCGTTGAGGAGCTAAGGCTGCTCGACCGCGAGGTTGAAGAGAGATTCCCCTATCCTGAAGACCTGCTCTTGGCCCGGGTAGGGGATCCGCAAGGGCTCGGCGGCCGCTCCGGAGTTGCAACGTGATTTCGTCCGGGCCCAACGAGATTGACAACGCTGGGCCACCGGGCGGAGGCAGCTTGCGAACGCCAAAGGCAGCCGCCATCGCCGGGATCGTTTTCGCGATATTGCTCATTGCTATATTCGTTTTGCTGCGCAGCGCCCTGCCCGGCAGCCCAACCGAACCGGGCGAGTGGCTCGCCCATGATGTGTGGCGGGCTGCCTTGGCGCTGAACCTCATCCCTGTCGCGGGGATCGCCTTCCTTTGGTTCATCGGCGTGCTGCGCGACAGGCTCGGAGCAAAAGAGGATCGGTTTTTTGCCACGGTCTTCTTCGGAAGCTCACTCTTGTTTCTAGGCCTCATATTCACGGCGGCGGCGCTGATCGGTGCTCTCATTTTGGTTGGAGCGATGATAGGACCGGCCGCGCTGGCCGGAACGTCGACATTCCACCTGGCGCGCGCAGCTGCGTTCATCCTGGTGAATTTCTACGCGGCGAAGGTGGCTGTGGTTTTCATGATATCGACGTCCACGGTCTTGATCCGCACGGGGATTGTACCGCGCTGGATCGCGCTTTTCGGTTACGTGCTGGCGCTGGTTCTCTTGATTGGAAGCTATTTCGTAACGTGGACGATCGTCGTTCTGCCGTTGTGGGTACTCCTGATCAGCGCCTTCATCTTGATCGACAATCTGCGCGAGCGCAAAAATCACAGCAGGCTAGATTGAAGGAAGGGCTTTCAATCCATTGTTGCGGGTAGAGCCGATATAGGCGGAGGGAGATAGAACGAGAATCACAGGCTTGGACAGACCGGATCAAGCGGACGGGTTATGGCGCTTCCTATTTTTGATGAAGTGGTGCAAGCTCCAAATATGGTGAGGTATTCAGTCGCTGTCGCGATTGTCTTGGTCTCGATCGCGATACCTTTTATTGCGTCGGCGGAATCACACAACCCGAAGCGAGTGCTTATTCTTCACTCGTTCGGCCGGGATTTCAGGCCTTGGAGCGAATACGCCAAGGCAATTCGCGTTGAACTCGAGCGGCAATCGCCGTCGCCTCTGGACATTTATGATCATGAACTGGTCACAGCCAGGTCGAGCGAAGAGGGCCCGGAAGCCGCGTTCGTTCAGTACCTTGGTGCCCTGTTCGCGGTGCGCCAGCCGGACCTGATCGTAAGCATTGGGGCGCCGGCTGCCAGCTTTGTTCAGAGGCATCGCCCGAAGTTATTTCCGACCTCGCCGATGATCCTCACAGTGGTCGATCAGCGCCGCGTACAATTCTCGACCCTCGGCCCAAATGATAGCGTGGTTGCTGTTGCGATCGATTACGTCGCGGCCCTGAAGAACGTTCTGCAAGTTCTTCCCGAGACCAACCACATTGCGTTGGTAGTGGGGACGTCGCCGATAGAACAGTTTTGGCGCGAGGAAATAGGAAGGGCGACCGAGCCACTTAGCGACCGGGTGAAGGTCACGTGGTACGACACGCTTTCGTTCGAGGAAATATTGAAACATGCTGCATCACTGCCGCCTAATTCCGCAATTTTCTGGGAACTGATGATTGTCGATGCAGCTGGCGTCGTTCACGAGGAAGACAAGGCACTCGCCCGCCTGCATGCGATCGCGAATGCGCCAATCTTCAGTTATACGGATGCGTTCTTTGGCCGGGAGATCGTCGGTGGCCCGCTCGTCCCGGTGACGGATGCCGCGCAGCAAGTCGGGGCGGTCGCGGCGCGAATTCTGAATGGGGAGAATGCCAGTTCTATCAAGTTCGCGCCGGTCGGCATGGGAGCGCCGAAGTTCGACTGGCGCGAATTGCAACGCTGGGGAATCCCCGAGAGCAGGCTCCCGCCGGGCAGCGAAATCCACTTTCGTAGCCCGTCCGCTTGGGAGCAATATCGCATCCAAATTCTTTTTATCGTTGCAGGAGTGTTTCTGCAGGGTCTAGTGATCGCTTGGTTGCTCTTTGAGCAACGTCGCCGACACAGCGCCGAAATCATGACACGGCGCACAATGGCGGAGTTGCAGAGCGTCAATCGCCTCGCGACGGCCGGCGAATTGTCGGCGTCGATAGCGCACGAGGTCAAACAACCACTTACCAGCGTTGCGGCAAACGCCTATGCGGCGCTTAACTGGCTGAAATCTGGAACATCGAATGTAGACGAGGCTCGCAATTCTCTGGACCGGATTGTGACCTCGGCGCATCGCGCCAACGACATCATATCCAGCGTACGCGCGGTGTTGTCGAAACAGGAGCAGGAAACCAGTGACGTCGATCTCAATGCACTCGTAGTGTCGGTGCTGACGGCCAGTCGCATGTATTTGCGCTCGTATCAGGTGGGGCTCGATCTCCAGCTGGCGGACGAACTGCCGCCAGTGGAGGGTAACCGCGTTCAGTTACAACAGGTTATTCTCAACCTCGTGACGAATGCCGTTGAAGCGATGGAGGGCATGCCGGTGAAGCAGGTGAGCGTGCGCACCGCCCGCGTTTCGCCCGACGCGGTTCGGATCGCCCTCGAGGATACCGGCGGTGGCATCGAACCGGCTAACCTCGATCAGGTCTTCAAGCCGCTCTTCACGACCAAAAGCCGGGGCATGGGAATCGGGCTTTCAATCTGTCGTTCCCTCGTGGAGGCGCATGGCGGCAGGATTGACGCGCGATCCTCTCCTCAAGGTGGGACCATCTTTGAGGTGGATTTGCCCCTCAAGGGCCGGAAGGCGCTGTCCGCACGAGCCGCGCAGACGGCTGATAACCGACGCGGCAGCCGGGCGCCCGACAATCTCGAATAGAAGGCCTTAATCCCGCGCAGGTGGCCCAAGTTCCAGCGCATCGGCCTGACGGACCAAGTCGGCGAGGGACCTGACTTGCATCTTCCGCATGATGCTGGCGCGATGCACTTTCACTGTGATCTCGCTTAAATTAAGCTTGGCAGCGATCTGCTTGTTCATCAGACCCGAAACGATGTAGCCCAAAACCTCCTGCTCCCGCGGTGTCAGGCATTCAAAGCTCTTGCGAATAACCGACAGGACCGCCGCTCTCTCGCGCTGCTGCGTGTCCTTTCGGATGCCCAGCCGGACCGCTCTTAGCAGCTCCTCTTCCCGGAAAGGCTTGCAGAGGAATTCAACGGCTCCCGCCTTCATCGCCTGGATGCCCATGGGGACATCGGCATGTCCGGTTACAAAGACGACCGGCGTGGAAATTCCGAGCCTGACCAGTTCTTCGTGGAATTCCATGCCGCTCATGCCCGGGAGCCGGACGTCCAGAACGATACAGCCCGCAATGTCCGGACGCAGCTTTCGCAGAAACTCATCAGCCGAGCCGAATGTTTCGACCGCGATATCCACGGATCGGAAAAGGCTGGTCATGCCGTCGCGGATCGAGGGATCGTCGTCGATGACGAATACGATTGGCTGCTGTGTCTGCACTTGCTCCGTCTGCTGATGACCGTGCGATGCCATTACCAGTCTCGGCGACGAGATGTTCCTCACCCAACCCGCTTATCGGATACGAATGAGCTTATGAATTTGTAGGGCGAGTTTATGCTAGCATTTGAGGGATAGGGGCCTTTTTCGTCAGTAAACGGCCTTTTCCGCACTGCAGCATGGCTGACAAGTAAACTGTGATGTTGGTTTGACTGCTATTGACTTGGGCGCTTATCAGAAGCGGTTCTGGGACCATCATGGATATGATCCACGACGTAACCGAAATAGACGGCCAGACCCCATCAATGCTGCAGGTTCCCAAAATCGGTCAGAGCGCGGCTTTCTGCTGGCGATTGATGCGCCCTATGATCGCAGGGCTTGTTTTGGTCGCGTTGACAGCGTCAGCAGATGCGCAACGCGCGTTTCCGACAGCGGAAGGCGCAGCGGACGCATTGGTGGCTGCGCTCAGGTCCGAACCGGGCGGAGGCATCCTTGATGTCGTTGGCCGGGCCGCTTTCGATATCCTGTTATCTGGCGACGACGTCGCCGACGCGGCCGCTCGAAAGCGATTTGTGCAGGACTATGAGCAGAAACACCGGGTTGTGATGCACGGGGACCGGGAGGCGACCCTCGTCGTCGGACCTTCGGATGTCGCTTTCCCAGTTCCGCTTATCCGGACAAATGCCGGCTGGCAGTTCGATATGGCGACGGGTCGCCAGGATCTGCTTCGCGCGAGGATTTCAAGGAACGAAGCGAAAGCGGTCGAGGCGAGCCTTGCTTTTGTTGCAGCTCAGGAAGCCTACGCCGCGATGACGGAAAAGGAGGGCGACAGGCGATATGCACAGCGCATCGTTAGCGGTCCGGGACTGAAGGACGGGTTATATTGGCCTGCCGCCGAAGGTCAGCCGGCGAGCCCCCTGAGCAAGCTGGTCGATCGCGCTGTCGCGGACGGTTACAAGCCAAGGCCGCGTTCAGCCTATTACGGCTATCGGTTCAAGGTCATTGCGAAACAGGGTCCCAAGGCCGCGGGCGGGTCCTACGACTATTCAGAGCGCGGCAAGATGATCCACGGCTTCGCGCTGATTGCCTATCCGGTTCAATACGGACATTCGGGCGTTCTGACGTTTATGGTGAACCAGCGCGGTATCGTCTATCAGAAGGACCTTGGAGCCTATACGACACGCTTCGCAAACCGCGAGGTCTGGTTCAATCCCGACCAGACGTGGCGCCGCGTTCAAGCCGCCGGCGGAAAATGATCCGGACATCCGTTTCCGTTGAACTGCGGGACGATCGATGAACTTGGCGCGTCAACTTCTCTTCGGAGCCGGCGTCAGCGCAATCAATATTGCGATTCATGCGTTCGCCATGACGGCGGTGATCCAGGTTGCCCGTGAGACAAGCCGCAGGCGTCCCGCAGACACCTCCGCAAATCTCGTTTTGCTCATGATGGTAACGGTCCTCGTCATCACCCTGGCGCATTGCTGCGAAGTTGCCGTCTGGTCGGTCGGCTACTGGGTCGCCGGCGTAGTTCCGAAAGGCGGAAGCGCGTCTAATCTCTATTTCGCCTTCGTCAACTATACGACACTCGGATATGGCGACATCGTGCCGGTCGAACGCTGGCAATTGCTCGGACCAATGGCGGCGATGAATGGGGTCCTGTTGTTCGGCTGGTCTACCGCGGTCATTTTCGAGGTGCTTCGTCGATCGGTCGCGCGGACCGGCAACGACGCTGCAGGTTTGTCGACGTCTGATGCCGTGTCACCGCGCATAAATCCGATCTCCGGCGACTGAGCCGGAACGAGCAGAGGCATTGCAACACTAAACCAAAGTACAGTTTATCCAAACGTGACAGCATGTTCGCGTGAGCCAAGGCCCAAGCTCGCACCGGTGCCGGTCCGGAGATCAGACAAAATGGCCAAGCGCGGAAAGTCAAAAAAGCGGTCGAAGGAAGCGGCGGCATCCCGGGACGCAGCGGCTCCGGAGAGAATGCCGCGCAAGGAGTACGAAAAGGAACTTCGAAAGCTGCAAGTCGAACTCTGTCACCTGCAGGAATGGGTCAAGGCCAAGGGTCTGCGCGCCATCGTCGTGTTCGAAGGCCGCGACACCGCGGGGAAGGGCGGTACGATCAAGGCGCTTACGGAGCGCGTCAGTCCGCGCGTATTCCGGGTGATTGCACTGCCTGCGCCGTCCGATCGCGAAAAGAGCCAGATGTTCATCCAGCGGTATTTCGAGCGATTTCCGGCGGCCGGCGAAATCGTGATCTTCGACCGAAGCTGGTATAACCGCGCCGGCGTCGAACACGTCATGGGCTTCGTGGGCGACCGCGAATACAAGCACTTCCTGGAGTTATGTCCCGAAATCGAAAAGCACATCGTCGATGCCGGCATCGACCTTATCAAGATCTGGCTCGAGGTCGGAATGGAGGAGCAGGAACGGCGGTTCAAGGCGCGGATCGAAGATCCGCTCCGGCAATGGAAATTGAGCGATATGGACCTCAAGTCCTACAGCCGCTGGTACGACTATTCGCGCGCGCGGGACGCCATGTTGAAGCAAACCGACAGCAAACATGCCCCCTGGGCGATCGTTCGCTCCGACGACAAGCGGCGCGGCCGGCTCAACTGCATCGCGCATATCCTGAAGGCGATTCCATACAAGAAGATCACGCGCCCAAAGGTCAAGTTGCCGCCGCGCGAAACCAAGCACGCCTATGCTGACGGCGCGGCCTTGAAAAGTCGACGCTTCGCTGAGGAGCGATATTAGACGTCCGGATTGTCGTCAGAGACCGCGACCGCTGCGCGCGAGTGCAGACTCCACGCAGTCTACGAGGCTTTGCTCCGAACAGGGCTTGCTCAGGACACCATGTACGCGGCACTCGCGCATCCGTACGGTTGCGACGGCGTCGGCGAGTGCCGTCAGGAAGATGATCGGGAATCGACAGCCGTCGCGGACGAGTTGTCGGTGAAGTTCGAACCCATCGATCTCCGGCATCGTGATGTCCACAATTGCGCAGCAAACCGACGATTTCGAGCCCTCCCAGTCAAGGAAGGCGCGTCCGGACTCGAAGGTCTTTACCTTGTATCCGAGCGACCGCAGAAGGCTGGCGGTGCCTTCCCGAACGCCATGGTCGTCGTCGATGATCGAGATCATGAGGCTTTATGACTGAATGGGCGTCCGCTGTTTTCGTAATCATGCCAGCGAGCGTTCATGCTTCGGCTCTTAGGACTGCTGGACCGCTGCGCGTGAGATATCAGCGAAGATAGAAGGGTCGAGTCCATTGTCCCTTGGAATATCACCCGCACGCTAATTCTCCGCGGAGGACGGTCGGCGCGAGTAGCCGATCGTCCGGCGAGCGTCTGCCGGGTGAACGCTAGTGCCCGCTGAATACGAGCTCACGGACCGGCAGGAGCAGCGCCTGAATGCGCAAAAGCAAGGCGTGCACAAGGCCGACCGCGTCAACCGCATGCAATGCGAAGCGTCGGAAGGCGCCAACATCCTTCGACGCAAGAATTTCGTGATTGCTGGTGTAGGCATTTGCGATGCAGCTCGATCCAGGGGTAATACCTTCCAGGCCGCCGGGATAAAGCGGCTCAAGGACCACGAAGATCGTTCCCGGCTTCGCCGCAGCCGTTTGGCGCACCTCGATCAACTGCTCCCCGCCGCGAAACTGGCCCGCGGCAATGGCGTCCTGAACGCCTGTCACCACCATTGGTATGACGATCCAGGGCTTGGAAACGCAGGTCACCTCGGCGACCATGCCAACCCGCATCACCTGAGCTTCTATTTGAGAGAAGCCGGCCGCCAGAGCCTGGCGGCGATTCACGGGAATAAGTACGCCCGCCGGCCGGGCGAACGGGTTGACAATGTCGCCAACTTGAAGGGCAAATTGCTCGACCCG
>CAZXJZ010000083.1:0-18568 GCA_964641065.1 uncultured Hyphomicrobiales bacterium
GCCTATGCCGAGGAGCGCTATTCGAAAGAAGCGCAGCGGCTCTATGGCGTGCTCGACCGCAGGCTGGAAGGCCGCGACTTCGTCGCCGGCGACTATTCGATTGCCGACATCGCCATTTGGCCGTGGATCTCGCGCTTCGAATGGCAGGAAGTCGACCTGAACAAATTCCCCAACGTGAAGCGCTGGTACACGACGATCGCGGCACGCCCCGCAGTGCAGCGCGGCTACAAGGTGCCGAAGGACGTCGGCGAAATCCCGATGCCCTGAAATGTCCAGGTCCGGCGCCGCGCGTTGGTTAACGAAGTCCGACCGCGGCGCCGCAAACACTTGGTGCGTTTCCAGTAAGCATTGATTCAGAACAATCTTGAATTGCACGAGGCTTTTCACGTTTCAAAAAAGCGCGCCCGCTATGACGGAGGCAACGACAAAAAGTCCGGGGAGCGCGGACCTTGTTCTCCTTCTTGCCTCGTCTTTCGTTTCGCGGATTGCTGCTGCTGGCGCTCGGCCTGATCGGGGTCGCGGTGGTCGCCATCGCGGCCACGCTCGCCGCTTTGCGCAACGACGCGATCAACGATGCCATCAACGACACCAACAACCTCGCGATCGTGCTGGCGGAACAGACCGCGCGAGCGGTGCAGGCAATCGACATCGCGATGTCGGAGATCGCCGAACGGGTCAGTGAAAAGAGCGAACTCCCAGGCGGGGACTACAACGCGTCGATCCGCAGCAAACTCACCCACGAATATCTGGCGGAAAGGCTGGCGCGGCTGCCGCAGACCGAAGTCATTGCGCTGCTCGACAAGGACGGTCAATTCGTCAATGCGTCGCGGGGCTGGCCGGTGGTGTCGAGCAATTTTTCCGACCGCGACTATTTCATCCATACGCGCGACCATCAGGATTCGAAGCTCTACGTCAGCAGCGTTCTGCAAAACCGCGTCAGCGGACAGCCCAATATCTTCTTTGCGAAGCGCATCAATGGGCCGGAAGGGGACTTCCTCGGTCTCGTCCTTGCTGCCGTCAACCCGTCCTATTTCCAGCACATCTATCGCTCGATTAACGCGTCACGACAGCAGGCTTTCGCATTGCTGCGTGACGACGGCTTGGCTCTCGTTCGTTATCCCGACATCGACGGGATCACCGGCCGCCGGCTGCCCGCCACCTCACAATGGTATCGCGTGGTGCGGGACGGCGGCGGGCATTTCGAATCGACAGGAGGATTTGACGGTATCCCGCGTCTGATGTCGGTCAGGCCGCTGAAGCACTTGCCGCTTGTCGTGAATGTCGGGGTGCCGAAAAGCGCTGCTCTGGCCAGCTGGAAATACCGTGCAACGGCGATCGGACTCGGCGCGGCGCTGGCCCTGATATGCGCACTGCTGCTGATTTACGCGCTGTACCACCAATTCGCGCAACTTGCCGCCTCCAAGGCCTCGCTGCTCGAGCGCGAAGCCCGGCTTGCAGAAAAAACGACGGAGCTTGAACAGGCCAACGCGCGGCTCGACACCGCGGTCAGTCACATGATCCAGGGCCTGGTCATGTATAATTCGGCGGGCGAGCTTGTCGTGTGCAACGACCGCTTCGTCGACCTCTACAGCCTCCCGGCCGATCAGATCAAACCCGGAATTTCGATCCGGCGCGTGCTTGAACTGCGCACCGCTGCCGGAACTTTCTTCGACGACATCGACACGTACCTGGACGAACTGCGCCGGAAAATGAACGCCGGCGAAACGATGACCAGGATGTCCGACCTGGGCGACGCCCGGACCTATTGCGTTACCAACCGGCCGACCGGTGACGGCGGCTGGGTCGCCACCCACGAAGACATTACCGAGCGCCGACGCGACGAAAAGGAACTGCAACAGACGCGCAACATGCTGCGCGCCATGGTCGAGCACATTCCGGAGACGCTGATCGTCAAGGATGCAACCACGCGGGAATATGTTTTCGTCAACCGTGCCGGCGAAAAACTGTTCGGTGTCCAAAAACGGCATTTCGTCGGCAAGACCTGCGAGGACATTTTCCCGGAATCCGAAGCCGTCCACGTCCGCGCGCGCGACGATGAAGCCATTCGCAGTGGCCAATTCACGATTGAAAGCCGCTCGGTGGTCACGCTCGACGGGCGGGCGCGCGATGTTCGGTCCAAGCGGATTGTGATCTTCGCAAAGGACGGGACGCCCGAATATCTTCTGAACGTCATCGAGGATGTGACCGAGCAAAACCGCAGCGAGCGCGAACTCGAGCGAGCGCGCAAAATGTTGCACGCCGTGATCGAAAACATTCCGGAAATGCTGGTGGTGAAGGACGCCAAGACTGGCGTCTACACCTTCGTGAACCGCGCCGGCGAGGGACTTCTGGGGGCCCCACGAAATGAACTGATCGGCAAGACCACCGAAGAGATTTTCGACACGGAGCAGGCCGCCGTAATTGTCGCGCGGGACAAAGAAGCCCTGCGCACCGGCCAGATGACAGTCGACTTCCACGTTACGCGTACTCTGGATGGACGTCTCCGCGACGTCGCATCCAAGCGCGTCGCAATCGGCGGCAAGCGTGGCGAGCCGGAATATCTCCTGACGGTCATCGAGGACGTAACCGAACGCAAGCGCAACGAAACCCGCATCGCGCATCTCGCCCATCACGACCCGCTCACCGATCTCGCAAATCGCGCCTCTCTGAACATGAAGCTCGCGGAAACCGTCGAGCAGGCCGCGGCGTCCGACACACAATTCGCGCTGCTGTGTATCGATCTGGACCGCTTCAAGGAGGTCAACGATCTCTACGGTCACGCAGCCGGAGACAATGTCCTGCTCGAAATCGCAAGGCGAATGCGGGGCGCGGCCGGCGACGCCTTCCTCGCGCGGCTTGGCGGCGACGAATTCATGGCGATCTGCGTGGACGGGACGATGCCCGAGGCTGCGACCGCCATGGCGGAACGGCTGGTGGACGCTGTCAGCGAGGACATCGACTGCGACGGACGGAAGGTCCGGCTCGGGATGTGCGTCGGAATAGCGATTTATCCCGCCGACGGCACTGATGCGGTCGCGTTGCTGCGCAATGCGGACGCGGCGCTCTACCGCGCCAAGGCCGAAGGCCGCAGCGCTGTCCGCTTCTTCGAGGCCGACATGGACCGCATGCTGCACGACAGGCGCGCCTTGCAGGCCGACCTCGCACTCGCGGTGTCGCGCAACGAATTGCAGATCTATTACCAGCCGCAGGCGCGCGTCACCGGACAGATCATCGGTTTCGAAGCGCTCCTGCGCTGGGATCACTTGCGCCGCGGCTTCGTGCCGCCCGACACCTTCGTTCCGCTGGCGGAAGAAAGCGGCCTGATCGACCAGATTGGCCAATGGGTGCTGCGCGAGGCCTGCCGCGAAGCGGCATCATGGCGCAAGCCATTGCAGATCGCGATCAACCTGTCGCCGGTACAGCTGCGTCGTCCGGAGCTTGTGACGATCGTCCATTCGGTCTTGCTGGAGACCGGCCTTGCGCCCGAGCGGCTCGTTCTCGAAATCACCGAGGGCGCGCTGATGGACGATTACTCGCGCGCGGTGTCGATCCTGCGCAGGCTCAAGGCCCTCGGCGTGCGCATCGCGATGGACGATTTCGGTACCGGCTATTCGTCGCTCTCCTATCTGCAGTCTTTCCCGTTCGACAAGATCAAGATCGATCAGACCTTCATCGCGAATCTGGAGCGGAATGCGCAATCCTTGGCTATCGTTCGCGCAGTGCTCGGGCTAGGGCGCAGCCTCGACCTCACCACGGTTGCGGAGGGCGTCGAGACCCAGGCGCAGCTGTCGATGCTGCGCAGCGAAGGCTGCGACGAGATGCAGGGCTATCTGATCGGCCGGCCGCAGCCGGTTGCGGAATATGCCGAGATCGCGGGACGCCCGGCGCACGAGCGCCGCGCGGCGGGCTAGAATTGCGGCGAAAAAGCAGCCGCGATTTGGTTCCGGCTTCGCGATAAGACCTTCTCAGGAACGCATCATTTTCACAAAAGTGTCCGCTTTCCCCAGCATCACCGAAACTTCATCGAGGGGACACCTCAGACGACAATCAGGTGAAGCTGCGCGACGGCCCTTCGGCCTTGCGCGCGGCCGGGGGAGATTTTGCGCGCATGAAACTTGCGCTCACGATCGTCAGCGCCGCACTGGTCGCCGGAACGACACATATCGGCTCGGAAGCCATTCCCGTTCAAAACTGGCGCATCGGTGCCGAACCGAGCTTCAGGCAGACCCGAATTTTCGACATGCCGGCTCCGACCGAGGTGGATTTCCGGGTGCAGCTGAACCCGGTACCAGCCGAATTGATCGAGGCGGAGCTGGCCGCCTTGCGCGAGCCGGAAGGCCCTCCGGTGGCGCCGCCCGATGTTCCGCTGGAATCGCTTTGCCATACCCTCGCCTCTGCCGCCCAGGCCCATGGCATCCCGGCTGGATTTTTTGCCCGGTTGATCTGGCAGGAGAGCAAGTTCAAGCAGCGCGCGGTCAGCCATGCCGGAGCGCAGGGCGTTGCGCAATTCATGCCGGCGGTTGCGGCCGAGCGGGGCTTGCGCGATCCGTTCGATGCGCTCGATGCGCTGCCGCATTCGGCGCGCTTTCTGAAGGAGCATGTCGAGACGTTCGGCAATCTCGGCCTCGCGGCCGCTGCCTATAATGGCGGGGCGCGCCGGGTGATGGACTGGCTGGCCCGCCGGGGCAACCTCCCGCAGGAGACGCGGCAATACGTGAAGTCCATTACCGGGCACGAGCCGGAGAAATGGACCGAGGAAAACCAGATCGAACTGGCGGTGAACCTGCCGTCGCGCGCGCCTTGTGACGGCGTCGCGGATCTGTCCCGGGAAGCCGAGCCCGCGAAGCTCGCGGTCCAGCTGGAGCCGCCGGTCGCAAAGGTGATCGTGGCGGCCCGCGTCGCCGCCGCCAAGGCCGCCGCTGAAAAGGCTGCCGCCGAAAAGGCCCGGCTGGCCGCCGCCGCCAAGGCCAAGCGCGGCAAGCTGCTGGCCAAGGGCCGGGGCGGCAAGAGCAAGCCGGCGATCGCAAAGGTCGCCGACAAGCCCGCGGCCAAAACCCGGCAGCCCGCCAAGATCGCCGATCGCGCGCCCACCGACAGGGGCAAGGCCGGAAGGACGCGGCTCGCCGAGACCAGCGCCGCCAAGCGCTAGACGGTTTGCTCGTTCAGCCGCGACCGCATGATCCCTGCCCCCGATCCGCTCCGGGGCCGCGCATGGCGTCGTCCGAAAACCGCTTCGCACTTCTCCGCGTCATGCTCTAGAACGGGTGCAATCGGGATTGCACCATGACGTTCGACACCATCATCCGCGGCGGGACCATTGCGACCGCCTCCGACACCTTCGCCTGCGACATCGGCATCAAGGACGGCCGGATCGCGGCGCTCGGCGCCGATCTTGGCACGGCGAACGAGATCGTCGATGCAACCGGCAAGCTGGTGCTGCCCGGCGGCATCGACAGCCACGTCCATATCTCGCAGCCCTCCGGCCCAGACATCGTGATGGCGGATGATTTCGCCTCGGCGACGCGTTCGGCCGCATTTGGCGGCAACACCATGGTGCTGCCCTTTGCCATGCAGCAGAAGGGCCAGTCGCTGCGCGAGGTCGTCACGGAGTATCACAAGAAGGCCGACGGCCAGTGCTACATCGACGTGTCTTCCATCTCATCATTGCCGACGCAACCGACGCCGTACTCGGCCAGGAGCTGCCGGCGCTGGTGCATGACGGCTACACCTCCTTCAAGGTGTTCATGACCTACGAAGGCCTCGCACTGTCCGACATGGAAATGCTCAACGTCATGAGCGTGGCGCGCGACACCGGCGCGCTCGTCATGATCCATGCCGAGAATTACGACGCCATCCGCTTCCTGACCGATCGCCTCGAGCGCGCCGGCAAGACCGAGCCGCATCACCACGCAACGTCACGGCCGATTCCGGTCGAGCGCGAAGCAACGCATCGTGCGATCTCGCTCGCCGAACTGATCGACGTGCCGATCATGATCGTGCATGTCTCGAACGGCGAGGCGATGGAAGAAATCCGACGGGCGCAGCAGCGCGGTCTGAAAGTCTATGGCGAGACCTGCCCGCAATATCTGGTGCTGACCGCCAAGGACATGGAAGGCCTCAACATGGAGGGGACGAAATATGTCTGCTCGCCGCCGCCGCGCGACGAGGCCAGCCAGAAAGCCTGTTGGCAGGGCATGCAGCAGGGCATCTTCTCGCTGTTCTCGTCCGACCATTGTCCGTTCCGCTACGACGACCCGAAGGGCAAGCTGACGCCGAAAGGCCGCACAAGTTTCCGCTGGGTGCCGAACGGCATTCCGGGCGTCGAGACGCGACTGCCGATCCTGTTTTCAGAGGGCGTCGGCAAGGGCCGCATCTCGCTGAACGAATTCGTGGCGTTGACCGCAACCAATCACGCCAAGACCTACGGGCTCTATCCGAAGAAGGGCACGATTGCGGTCGGCGCCGACGCCGATATCGCGATCTGGGACCCGGACCGCGAGGAAACGATCTCGCAGTCGCTGATGCATGGCGGCTCGGACTACACGCCCTACGAAGGGATCAAGGTGAAGGGCTGGCCGGTCTCGACCATGGTGCGAGGCAGGTTCGTGGTGCGCGACGGCAAGCTGGTTGGCACGCTCGGTGCAGGGGATTACGTGCCGCGCGCGAAGTCGGATCTGGCCAAGCCGCGCGGTGCGGCGGTTTAACTTTGAGCGATCATCAAATGACCACCCTCTTCTCCGACCTCAATCCGCCGCCCCGCCTGCTGATGGGTCCGGGCCCCGTCGGCGTCGATCCGCGCGTCCTGCGCGCCATGTCGATGCCGATGCTCGGGCAATTCGACCCGGCCTTCACGGCCTACATGAACGAGACGATGGAGCTAATCCGCCAGCTCTATCGGACGAAAAACAAATGGTCGCTGCTTATCGACGGCACCGCGCGCGCCGGCGTCGAGGCGATTCTCGTGTCGATCATCTCGCCGGGCGACAAGGTGCTGGTGCCGTCGTTCGGGCGATTCGGCTTTCTGCTCGCGGAGATATCGAAGCGCTGCGGCGGCGAGGTCGTCACCATCGAGCGCGACTGGGGAACGGTGTTCACGCCGGACGAAATCGAAGCGGCTATCAAGCAGCACAAGCCGCGTGTGCTCGCGGTGGTGCACGGCGACACCTCGACCACGATGGCGCAGCCGCTCGATCAGATCGGTGCGATCTGCCGCAAGCACGATGTGCTGCTCTATACCGATGCCACCGCCTCGCTCGGCGGGATGAATGTCGCGATCGATGCCTGGCAGGTCGATGCTGCGTCGTCCGGTCTGCAGAAATGCCTGTCGGGACCGCCCGGCTCCTCGCCGGTCACCGTCAATGAGCGCATCGTCGAGGTGGTGAAGCGCAGGCGGCATGTGGAGGGCGGCATTCGCCCGGCCAATTTCGTCGATGGCGATGGCCCGGTGATCCAGTCGAACTATTTCGATCTCGGCATGATCATGGATTACTGGAGCGAAATGCGGCTCAACCATCACACCGAGGCGACATCGATGCTCTATGCCGCGCGTGAGGCGATCCGCATCGTGCTCGCGGAAGGCCTCGACGAATGCTTTGCCCGGCACCGGCTTGCCAGCGACGCGATCACCGCAGGTCTCACCGAGATGGGGCTGAAACTGTTCGGCGATCAGGCCAACAAGATGCCGAACGTCACCGGCGTCTATATTCCCGACGGCGTCAATGGCGACGCGGTGCGCTCCATGATGCTGAACGATTTCGGCATCGAGATCGGAACGTCGTTCGGGCCGCTGCACGGCAAGATCTGGCGCATCGGCACCATGGGCTATGTCTGCCGCAAGGAAAGCGTGCTGATGTGTCTTGCCGCGCTCGAGGTTTGCCTGCGGCAGGCTGGCTTCCGTGCCGGATCCGGCACCGATGCGGCGCTCGCCGTCTATCGCGCTGCGGAGGCGCCGGAAAAAAGGGCGAAAGCGTCATAGCCAAAAAAAACGGTCCGGATCGCATTGCGATCGGGACCGTTGAGGGGACTTGACGAACGGGGCCGAACCAATTTGGACCGGCGCAAGGCTCGTCTAGGGGTTGCCTGTTACAGGACCGTGACCCCGATACCGCGGTTGTGGATAACCCGACCTGCTGGCCAAAACGATCGGATGCACCGCACCCGTCATTACCGCCTCAGCTTTTCCAGCTCCGGAAATGGCTGCCAGTTCGCCTTCTCGCATTGCTCCTTGCGCGCGGGGACCAGCGTATCGAGCCGGCCCGCCAGAAACGCCACCATCAGGTCGCGGCTGCCTTCGTACTTTCCGGTCGAGTCCTTGGCGTTGAACCGCAGGCAGACCATGTAGCGCTGCGCAGGCGTACCCGGAATGTTGCGCAATTCCGGCTCGGCGATAAATGCGCCGCGGACGCCGGTCGGGTCGTTCAGATAGGTGCGCAGATAGGCGATGATTTCGGCCTTGTAGTTGACCGGCGGCGTGTTCGGCTCGGTCGTGATCACCGCCGGCTGCTCACGCGAACAGGCGCAGGCGAGCGCAGCCAGCGGCAGCGCCAGCAGCGCCGCTCTCAGCCCGCGGCCTTCGCGTCGTTGATCGTTCGCCATATCCGCTCCGGCGTTGCGGGCATATCGATATGCTCGATGCCATAGGGCGACAGTGCGTCGACGATGGCGTTGATCACCGCCGCGAGCGCTCCGACGGTCCCAGCCTCCCCCGCGCCTTTGACGCCGAGCGGATTCATCGGGGTCAGAACCTCGTTTGCCTTGCAGATGAATGGGGGGAAATGCGCGGCGCGCGGCATCGCATAGTCCATGAACGAGCCGGACAGAAGCTGGCCGTCCTCGTCATAGGCGATGTTCTCGAACAGGATCTGCCCGACCCCCTGCACCACACCGCCATGAACCTGGCCCTTGACCAGCATCGGATTGACGACACGGCCGACATCGTCGACCACGACATAGTTCAGGACCTGGCAGATCCCGGTATCAGGATCGATCTCGACCTCGCAGACATGGCAGCCGTTCGGAAACGTCGCGGCCTTCGGCGCGGCGATGGTTTTCTCCGAGAAGCCGAACGCGCCGCCGAGTGACGGATCGCGCAGCGTATAGGACAGCTTCGCCACATCCTTGATGCCGATGCGGCGGTCGGTGCCGGCAATCGCGAATTGTCCGGCCTCGAACACGATGTCGCCGGCATCGGCCTCGAAATGTACGGCGGCGATGGCCTTGCCGCGTTCGATCAGCCGGTCGGCGGAAATGCGCAGCGAGTTCGATCCGGTGATCACCGAGCGGCTGCCGAAGGTGCCGGTGCCGAATTCGATCACGTCGGTGTCGCCATAGCGCACCCGCACGTCGTCGGTGTCGATGCCGAGGAAATCCGCGACGATCTGCGCAAAGGTGATCTCGTGCCCCTGCCCATGCGAATGCGTGCCCATCGACACGGTCACGGCGCCGGTCTGATCGAACTTGATCTCGGCGCTTTCCGGCATCGGCGCGGGCGCAGGCCCGGCTGAAATCTCGATCGCATTGGCGATGCCGATGCCGCGCAGCTTGCCGCGCGTCTTCGCCTCCTTGCGGCGATCGGCGAAGCCGGTCCATTCGGCAAGCTCGAGCGCGTCATCCATGTTGCGCTCGAATTCGCCGGAATCGTAGGTGAATACGAACTTCGTGTTCCACGGCATCTGGTCGGGGGAGATCAGATTCTTCCGGCGCAGGTCCACCGGATCGAAGCCGCATTGCTTGGCGGCCAGATCGATCACCCGCTCGATCGCATAGGTCGCTTCCGGGCGGCCGGCCCCACGATAGGGTGCGGTCGGCGGCGTGTTGGAAAAGACGCCGGTGACGCGGGAATGGATGTGCGGGGTGCGATACACGCCCGCAAGCCCGCCGAGATTGTTGGTCGGGACATGCAGACCCATCGGCGAGATATAGGCGCCGATATTGGCGGTAGTTTCCACTTTGAGCGCGAGGAAATGACCCTTCTCGTCGAGGCCCAGCGTCGTGGTGGCATGCGCGTCGCGAGCGTGGAAGTCGGACAGGAAGCTTTCGCCACGATCGGCGGCCCACAGCACCGGCCGGCCGGTCAGTTTCGCGCCGACCAGCGTCAGCACATATTCCGGGAACGCAGCCTCCTTCAGTCCGAAGCCGCCGCCGACATCGGGTGACACCACGCGCACGCGATTGCCGGCGATCCGGAAAATATCGTTGGCGAGACTCTCCCGCACCGCATGCGGATTCTGCAATCCGCAATGCAGCGTATAGGCCTCTCCGACCGAATCGTACTGGCCCAGCGCAGTGCGTGGCTCCATCGTCACCGCGGTGATGCGGTTGATCGGATAGGTCACGCTGACCGTGTGCTTCGCGCCCGCAAGGGCCTGCTCGACCGCATCGCGGTTGCCGGCATCGAACACAAAGCAGACATTGCGCGGCGATTGCGGCCACAGCTCGGCCACGCCCTCATTCGCCGCAACGCGGGTTTCGGTGACGGCCGGCAGCGCGTCCCATTCGATTGCGATCGCTTCGGCTGCATCCCTCGCCTGGTCCAACGTCTCGGCGAACACCGCAGCGACCGGATCGCCGACATAAAGCGCCCGCTCGCGTGACAGGATGCGATACGGCGGCTCGAAATTCGGCGCGCCACCCGGGGCCTGGCGCTTGACCTTGGACTGGATCGAACCGAGCGCGGCGATATCGGGATGCTCGCCGGTCAGGACCAGATGCACGCCGGGCATCCGTTCGGCATCGGCGGTGTCGATTTTCACAATGCGGGCGGCCGCATGCGGCGAGCGCACCACGAACAGGCGCAGCGCGTCGCGCGAGGCGAGATCGGCGGTGTAGCGGCCGAGGCCGCGGACGAGCCGCAGGTCTTCGGTGCGGGGCAGCGATTTTCCAATGAAGCGGTAGGTCATGCGGGATCGGGGAACCTTGTGGACTTTCACCCCCTCTTATCCGCTTCGCGCGATCAAGTCATCGCGCGATGTATCGCGGCGGCTCATGCATTCATGCCGCCGTCGGCCATATACACGCTGCCCGTGCAGAAACTCGCAGCGTCCGAGGCCAGGAACAGGGCGGCCTGCGCGATCTCCCCGCTCATGCCGGCATTCATCCGCCGAGCCGCAGCAGGATTGAACGCATACGAAGCGGCACCGCTCCCGGATGTCGCTCCGCTCCGTCCGGGCTAAGCTATTTCATCATCCCCAGCAGCACATCCCGCAAGGCCTCCGGGCAGGTGATGTGCGGATTGTGACTCGCGTCCATTTCGGCATAGGGCCAGCCCTCGGCCCTGGCGCGATCCGCGAATTGCCGAAACACGTCGCCCGGCGCGAGCCGTGTGCAATAGATGTAGCCTGCGACCGGAAGCGGCCGGCCGGACAATGAAAGTCTCTGCTCGAAACATTTCATCGGATGTGGAATCCGCCGTGACGCGGCCCAGGCCGCATAATCCGCCGGCGTATCCGGCGGCATCGGGTTGGACGGCACGCGCCACCCGTCGCCGGCCGCAGCGCCTGCCCGCATCTTCGCTTCGGTCTCGGCGCCGACGAGTTGGAACAGACTTTGCCCATCCTTCGGCGCAAACGCATCGAGATAGATAAGCTTCGCGACGCGGCCTTCCGCACGATCGGTCACGCCAGTCGCAACCATGCCGCCATAGCTGTGCCCGATCAGCACCACATCGCGCAGATCCTCGCATTGCAGCACGCCGAGCACGTCGGCGATATGCGTATCGAGATCGATCGCGGACGATGCAAGGTGAGCGCGCTCGCCAAGTCCGGTATAGCTCGGGGTGAAAATATCATGGCCCGCGGCGCGCAGCAGCGGCCGCATTTTCTGCCAGGCCCAGGCCGACGACCAGGCGCCATGCGTAACAACGATTGTGGCCACGTATCCCTCTCTTCACGTCTTGCTCATGCCGCTCAGCGGAATTTTGCAACGATTGTCATCAAGTCGAACGCAAAGGCAAAATAAGCACATCTGACATGTGTGTGACATGCCGGTTGCCACCTGCCGGTCACCACGCTAACGAAAAAGAAAACGATAAGGAAACGCTCGCAATGTCCCCCCGAACGCGCCCGCCCTTCCGCGCCGATCATGTCGGCAGCCTGCTGCGTCCGCCATCGCTGCTGAAGGCGCGCGAGGAGCGCGCACGCGACGCGATCTCCACCGAGGAACTGCGCCGTATCGAGGACGAGGCCGTCCGCGAGGTTGTCCGGCGGCAGGAAGACATCGGGCTGCAGGCAGTGACGGATGGGGAGTTCCGCCGCGTCGACTGGTTCATGGATTTCAAGTACGCGATCGGCGGGATCGAGAAGCTGACCGAAAAGGTCAAGGTGCCATTCCGTTCGGCAACCGGCGGCACGGATTTCGAGTTCGTGGCCTATCGTGTCGGCGAACGCATGTATCTCGACGATACGGTTTTCGCCGAGGATTTCGCGTTCCTCCGGTCGGTAGCCTCGAAAGCGATCCCGAAGCTGACAATCCCCTCGCCGTCGATGATGCATTATCCCGCCGGCCGCGGCGTCGACCGCAATGTCTATCCCGACTGGGAGCTGTTCTACGACGATCTCGCCAAAATCTACCGGCAGCAGATCGAAGGCCTGGCCGCGCTCGGCTGCACCTATCTGCAGCTCGACGACACCTCGCTGTCGTTCCTGAACGATCCGGCGCGCCGCGCAATGCTGGGCGACGGCGCCGAGACCCAGCATCTGCGCTACATCAAGCTGTTCAACGACTGCGTCGCCGACCGGCCGTCGGACATGACCATCTGCACCCATACCTGCCGCGGCAATTACAAGTCGGCCTGGATGGCGGAAGGCAGCTACGAGCATGTCGCCGAGGCATTGTTCAGCGACCTCGACGTCGAAGGCTTCTTCCTCGAATATGACGACGAGCGCTCCGGCGGATTCGAACCGCTGCGCTTCCTGCCCAAGGGCAAGCTGGCGGTGCTTGGCCTCGTCACCACCAAGTCGGGCAAGCTCGAGACCAAGGACGCTTTGAAGCGGCGCATCGATGAGGCCGCGAAATACGCGCCGCTCGAACAGCTCTGCCTGTCGCCGCAATGCGGCTTCGCCTCCACCGCGGAAGGCAATATTCTCACCGTCGACGAGCAATTCGCCAAGCTCGCCCTGATTGTCGAGACCGCCCGCGACGTCTGGGGGACGGCATGACCGAGCGCTTTGACGGTGTCGTCGTTGCCGGCGCCGGCCCGGTCGGGCTGGTCGCCGCACTGAAGATCGCGCGCGCCGGAATTCCGGTGCTGGTGCTGGATTGCGAGCCTGACATCATCCAGTGGCCTCGCGCGGTGGTCTATCACGCGCCGACAGTAGAGATGCTGGACCGGCTCGGGCTGCTCGACGAACTGAAGGCCGCGGGCATCCTCAAGCAGGATTACCAGTTCCGGACCGTCGACGGCGGCATTCTGGCGGCGCCGAACATGTCGGTGCTGACGCCGGAAGACACCGCCTATCCGTTCAACCTGCACATGCCGCAGCATGAACTCGCAAGCGCGATCCTGCGCAATTTCATGACCATCCCCGGCGCCACCGTGCGCTGGAATTCACGTGTCATGGACGTGAAGCAGGACGCCGACGGCGTGACACTGGCAATCGACACCGGCGGAGAGACACGGGAGCTGCACTGCGACTGGCTGATCGGCGCCGATGGCGGCAGCAGCACGGTACGCCGCGCGAGTGGTCTCTCGTTCGAGGGCTACACCCATCCGGAGCGGCTCGTGTCCACCAACGTGGTCTACGATTTCGAGGCGCGCGGCTATGCACGTGCGAATTTCATCATCGATCCGGTACATTGGGCGGTGATCGTCAAGGTCGACCGGCATGGCCTGTGGCGCGTGACCTATGGCGAAGATGCCAGCCTTCCCGAGGACGGCGTCAAGTCGCGAATCTCCGATCACTACCGTGCCCTGCTGCCTGACGACGGCGCCTATCAGCTGGAAGCGTTCGCGCCGTTCCGGGTTCACGAGCGCAGTGCGGCAAGTTTTCGAATCGGCCGGGTGCTGCTGGCGGGCGACGCCGCCCATGTCTGCAATCCCTTTGGCGGCCTGGGTCTGACCTCCGGTCTGCTGGACGCCGACCTGTTGGGCGACGCGTTGCCCGCGGTCATCAAACGGGCAGCACCGGATGACTTGCTTGATCGCTACGCGGAGGAGCGCCAGCGGGTCTTCCGCGAAGTGACCGGGCCCACCGCCGCGGAAAACAAGCGGCGGCTCAAGGAAACCGATCCGGAGAAGAAGCGCGCCGACAATGAGCGTTTCAATAAACTGCGCGACGACCCGCAATTCCAGCGCGAAGCCCTGACCTTCACCTACAAGCTGGTGGGCCGGCCGATCGGCGTTCCGCAGCAATTTGCGCAGTGACGTCAGCGCGCAGCACGAGCGCCGACACGTCTATCGAACGACGGCACCGGGCCCGGCAGATGGCGCAGGCGACGCCGGCCCAAAGCCCGGCCTCGCGCCCGGATTGGGCGGGCGGTCAACGGCAAGACTTTGTGCAGGAAGGCGATTGAATTGTTGGACCTCAAACTATAGCCTGCGTCTCAAGACCGAAAACGAAATCGGCTTACACAGGGAGGATTCGATGGTTTCACATCGCTTGATGTTGTTGTCCGCCGCTGCGCTGGCCGGCGGCCTGATCGCGGCGCAGCCCGCACCCGCTCAGGAACTCATCTACGGCAGCTGGACGCCTGCCCGCGAATACCAGAACGCCAAGGTCATGCCCGGCATGTTCAAGGCGATCGAGGAGAAGACCGGCGGAAAGGTGAAATGGAAGCTGATCCCCGGCGGCCAGCTGGTCGATGGCAAGACCACCTTCACCGGCGTGAAGGACGGCCTCGTCCAGGCCGGTCTTGCGATCCCGCAATATGTGCCGAACACCGTGCCGGCCATGTTCATGCTCTACTCGACCATCGTGCTCGGCCACAATGACGTCGTCGCATCGACCGGCGCAGCGCTCGAGACGGTTTATTTCAACTGTCCGGAATGTCTCGATGAGGTCAAGAAGCTGAACGCGGTCTCGCTCGGCGGCTGGACCTCGTCGGCTTATCTCCTGGCCTGCACGACGCCGGTGAAGTCGCTCGCCGACCTGAAGGGCAAGCGTGTTCGCGCCGCCGGCGGCAATGCCGACATGCTCAAGATGGCGGGGGCCGTCCCGGTCGGCGCGACCCTGGTCGAGGCCGTGAGCCTGCTGCAGCGTGGCGGTCTCGATTGCCAGCACGGCATTGCCGACTGGCTGCGCACCTTCGGTTATGCCGACTTCGCCAAATACGTCGTCGACATGCCGCTCGGCCTCAGCGGACCCGCGCTCGGCTTTTTCATGAACCGCGATGCGTGGAACAAGCTCACGCCGGAACAGAAGAAGGTCCATCTCGAAGAAGCGGTGAAGCTCAGCGCCGAGATGGCGATCGGCAACTTCATCGTGGCAAACGAGGAAGGCCTGCAGGCGGTCATCAAGGACAAGGGCGTGCAGATGATTAAGCCCGATGCCGATTTCGAGACGATCGCCACCGAGTATCAGAAGGTGCAGAAGGCCCGGAACGTCGAGACCGGCAAGAGCTTCGGCCTGAAGGATCCGGGCGCGATCATCGATGCGTATGAAAAGAACCTGGAAAAGTGGCGCAAGCTCTCGCCGGCGATCGGCCGCGACGTCAACAAGTTCGTCGACGCGCTGAACACCGAGATCTTCTCGAAGGTCGACGTCAACAAGCTCTGACAATCATTGCCGGGCCGTGACGTCACTTGCGTCGCGGCCCACCTTCCTTTCGCTTCCAGCACCCGTTGCCGGCATGGACCGCCTTCTGAAATGGCTTGAATGGCCGATCCAGTTCTTCCTCTGGATCGCTCTCATTGCCGGCTTCCTGATGATGCTGCACGTCTCGGCCGACGTGACCGGCCGTTATTTCTTCGGCAAGCCGGTCGAGGGCACGACCGAAATCGTGTCCGCCTATTACATGGTGATCGTGGCCTATCTGCCATGGGCCTATCTGGCGAAGAACGACACTCACATCTCGGTCGACATCTTCACGCGTCTGATGCCACTCGGATTCGCCCACTGGCTCGATATCGCGGTGAAAGTCGTAGTGCTGTTGTATCTCAGCATCTTCATCTACCAGACCGGCTCGCAGGCCATAAACCAGACCCGTATCCATGAAGTCTGGCAGGCCGGCACATCCTTCATTCCGGTCTGGCCGAGCCGCTGGCTGCCGCCGGTCGCATCCGGGCTCATGGCGCTGTACCTGATCGTCAAGACCATCGACGACATCATCAAGGGTCCGCGGCCGCCCGCGCCTCATCCCGTGGAGGAAGGCGCGTGACCACACTCCAGGTCGCCGGCAGCAGCATCGTCATGATGCTGATCCTGATCGGGCTACGGGTCCCGATCGGCGTCGCCATGGGCGGCGTGGCCTTTCTGGGCCTTTGGTATCTGCGCAATTTCAATGTCGCGCTCAGCGTGCTGCGCGACACGCCGTTCGTGTTCGCGGCGAACTGGGATCTGTCCGCGATCCCGATGTTCCTGTTGATGGGCGCCATCGCGTCCAATTCCGGCATCGGCGCCGCGCTGTTTCGCGCCGCCTATGCGTGGTTCGGCGGATTGCCCGGGGGGCTCGCGGTCGCGACCAACTGGGCCTGCGCTGGCTTCGGCGCCGCGTCCGGGTCGAGCATCGCCGCCGCCGCGGTGATGGCGCGTCTCGCCGTGCCGGAAATGCTCAAGAACAAATATGACAAGGCGCTCGCGACAGGCGTCTGCGCCTCCGGCGGCACGCTTGATGCACTGATCCCGCCCTCCATCCTGTTCGTGGTCTATGGCGTGTTCGCGGAAGTCTCGATCGCGAAACTGCTGCTCGCCGGCATTCTGCCCGGCCTGCTGACGGCCGGCGTCTACATGATCATGATTGTCGTGCGCTGCTGGCTCAATCCGAAGCTCGGCCCTCCGGTCGAATTCGCAAGCGACGACGAGAAATGGAAAGAGCGCTGGGCGTCGCTTCGCGAAATCTGGCCGATCCTCGTTCTTATCGTCGCGGTGATGGGCGGGCTCTATTGGGGGGTGGTGTCGCCGACCGAATCCGGCGCGGCCGGCGCGCTGATCGCGATCGTGATCGGCGTCGCGCAGCGCAAGCTGTCGTGGCACGGCTTCGTCGACAGCTTCAAGGATGCGATCGGCACCACGTCGCAACTGTTCTTTATCGGCATCGGCGCGGTGATCTACACCAAGTTCCTGGCGCTGTCCGGCAGCGGCGTGCTGTTTACCGAACTGGTTGGAAGCTGGGCGGTCGATCCGCTGCTGCTGGTGATTGCGGTATCGGCGATCTATCTCGTGCTCGGGATGTTCCTCGATCCGCTGGGCATGATCCTGCTGACCATCCCGGTTTTCGTGCCGATGTTTGCGGCCCTCGAACTCGATCTGGTCTGGTTCGGCGTCCTGGTGGTGAAATATATCGGCATCGGGCTGCTGACGCCGCCGGTCGGCTTTAACATTTATGTGGTGTCCGGCGCGCTCAACAACCAGATCCCGCTCACCACTATCTTCCGCGGCTGCTACTGGTTCCTGGCCTGCGAGGCGGTGATCATGACGCTGCTGATCGCCTTCCCGCAGATATCGCTCTGGCTGCCGAGCCACATGAACTGACCACGCGCTTTGTCGGAGGGAACCCGGCGCGGGGTGCGGCGTTGCCTGTCGCTCGCACCGGACCCCTGAATGACAACACCACAGATCCTCGCCTTCGCCATCCTCGCCGGCATGATGGCGTTGTTCGTCTGGGGACGGCTGCGATATGACATGGTCGCCGTCATGTCCCTGCTGGCCGGCGTCGCCGCCGGCATCGTGCCGACCGACAAGGCATTTTCCGGTTTTGCCGACGACATCGTCATCATCGTCGCCAGTGCCCTGATCGTCAGCGCCGCGGTGGCGCGCTCGGGCGTGATCGAGACACTGCTGCGTCCGCTGGCGCCCTACCTGACCACGCCCGCAATTCAGGTCTTCATGCTGACCGCGGTCGTCGCAGCGCTTTCCGGCTTCGTCAAGAATATCGGCGCCCTCGCGATGATGATGCCGGTCGCCTTCCAACTCGCGCGCAAGACCGGCACACCCGCTTCCGCCATGCTCATGCCGATGGCTTTCGGATCGCTGCTCGGCGGCATCGTCACGCTGGTCGGCACCTCGCCGAACATCATCGTGTCCCGCGTCCGCGAGGAAGTGCTCGGCACGCCCTTCAGCATGTTCGACTTCGCGCCGGTCGGCGCCCTGCTCGCAATCGGCGGCGTGGCGTTCCTCGCTTTCGGCTGGCGGCTGCTGCCCGAGCGCAAGGGCGCGGCCTCAATGGACGCGGCTTTCAATCTCGAAGGCTACACCACCGAAGTGTCGGTGCCGGAGGAGTCCGAATTCGCCGGCAAGACCGTCAAGGACCTCGAGGCGCTCGCCGACAACGAGGTCGAGGTGTTGGCAATTCTCCGCCGCCGGCAGCGCAATTCTTCGCCATCGGGCGCCATGAAATTGCGGGCGGGCGACGTCATCATCTTGCAAGGCGAACCGGCGGCGCTCGAACGTGCGGTCGGCGCCGCCAAGCTGACCCT
>CAZXJZ010000084.1:0-18439 GCA_964641065.1 uncultured Hyphomicrobiales bacterium
GGCGGTGAGCCTTCTCGCCAAATACGGCCCGGACGACGGACGAATCCTGGCCGGAGGGCAGAGCCTGGTGCCGACCATGGCGTTCCGCATGGCGCGTCCCACCCACCTCATCGACATCAACGGCATCGCCGAACTGGAGGCACTGGTTGTATCGGGCGACGTGGTGTCGATCGGGGCCTGCGTCCGCCACGCGGCCTTTGACGGCGATGCGTTACCGGGCGCGACGGGGGCGCTGCTGCGCAAGGTCGTTCACAATATTGCCCATTACCCGATCCGGACGCGCGGCACGTTTTGCGGCAGCGTCGCCAACGCCGATCCGGCCTCCGAGTGGTGTTGCGTGATGGCGGCCCTGGATGGGCACGTGGTGGCGCGTAGTGAGCGTGGAAACCGCCGCATAGCAGCGGTGGATTTTTATCAGGGGATCATGACGACAAGTCTCGAGGAGGACGAACTCATCATCGCGTGTGAGTTGCCGATGCTTGCGGAGGGGACACGCACCGGCTTTGTCGAGCACAGCCGGCGCAAGGGCGATTTCGCTGTCGCCATGGCGCTCGTCACGTACCGTCTCGAAAACGGAGCGATTGCCGAGCCTCGCGTCGGCATCGGAGGTGCCGAGTCGCACGCGCGGCGTATGGCCGACGCCGAGGATTATCTACGCGGGAAAGTTCCGGGCGCGGACGTTTTTTCGGAGGCTGCCAAGCTGGCCGCGGCGGCCTGCGATCCGATCGAGGACATCAATAACACGGCCTCCTACCGGCGCGGCGTCGTGCGCACCATGGTGCAGCGCGCGCTGGAGAACGCGGCATGACCGACAAGATCGACATCACCCTGACTATCAACGGCGTGGATCATGCGGTTGCGGTCGAACCGCGACGCACACTCTGTGACGTCATCCGCGACGATTGCGGGCAGACCGGGACGCATATCGGCTGCGAGCATGGGGTGTGCGGGGCCTGCACCATCCTCGTCGATGGCGAGCCCGTCCGGTCCTGTCTCATGTTTGCCATCCAGGCCAACGGCCGTGCGATCCGGACCGTCGAAGGGCTGGCCGACGGCGAAAAGCTGCATCCGATGCAGCAGGCGTTCATGCGTCATCATGCCCTGCAATGCGGATTTTGCACCCCGGGATTCCTGATGCTCGCTGTCGGCGCCCTGGAAAAGAACCCTGACATGGACGACGCCGAAATCGTCGATCTGCTGTCGTCGAACCTCTGCCGCTGCACCGGGTATGAGAACATCATCAAGGCGGTCAAGGCGGCTGCTGCGGAACTGAAAGCTGGCGCGTGACGTCCGTCCCGAAATCGTGGATCGGCGCTTCGGTCGAGCGGATCGAAGACAAGCCACTGGTGACAGGGCAAGGCTGCTTTGCGGGAGACATATCGTTTCCTCATCAGCTGCACATGCGGATCGTAAGATCGTCCTACGCCCATGGATCGATCAAATCGGTCGACGTCTCCGAGGCGAAAGCGGTCAAGGGAGTCGTTGCCATCTGGACGGCCGACGACATCGCCGACTTGCCGCCTATCGATTTCCGCGAAGGGCCGAACGAAAAGCTCGCGCCATTCAGGCAACCTGTCCTGGCGCGGGACAAGGTGCGATATGTCGGCGAGCCGGTGGCGGCCGTATTTGCGACCGATGCGTATGTCGCCGAGGACGCTGCTGACCTCGTGACGGTCGAGATCGAGGAGGACGATGCTGTCATCGACGCGTCGCTTCCGGTCTCCAAGTTCGCTGCAGGCTTTACGACCGAGCCGACGGTGTGCCGACAAGGCTACGGAGATATCGATCGCGCATTCCAGGACGCCGCGGCGAGCGTGGAGATCGATGTCTCGGTCGGCCGGCATTCGGGCGTACCTCTTGAGACGCGCGGCGCGATCGGGCGCTACGATGCGGCGCGCGATGTGCTCGAATTGCACGGCGCCGCCAAGGTGCCGCATCGCAATCGCGAGTCGCTGGCGCGAATGCTCGGCCGCAGTCCCGCCGGAATTCATCTGTTCGAGGCTCACGTGGGTGGCGGCTTCGGCGTGCGCGGCGAGATCTATCCGGAGGATATTCTGGTGCTGGTCGCGGCGATGCGGCTGCGCCGGCCGGTAAAGTGGATCGAGGACCGCCGCGAGCACATGATCGCGGCCAACCATTCGCGGCAGCAACGTCACCGCATTCGCGCGGCGGTGGACGCGGAGGGGCGGCTTCTCGGGATCGACGACGATTTCTTCCACGATCAGGGGGCCTATATCCGCACGCATGGCACGCGTGTCGCGGATATGTCGTGCGGGATCCTGCCGGGACCGTATCGATTGCCGCATTTTCGCGTGAACGGGCATTTCCGGCTGACGAACAAGACACCGGCCGCGACCTATCGCGCACCCGGACGGTACGAGACCAATTTCGTGCGCGAACGACTGATGGACGCCATCGCCCGCAAGCTTGGGATGTCGCGGATTGAGGTGCGTCGGCGCAACCTGATCTCGCCGGACGAAATGCCGTATGAGCGGCCGCTGACGGCGCTGGGCGACGAAGTCGTTTTCGATTCCGGACATTACGAGGAACTGCTGGACAAGGCGCTGACGCGTTTCGAATGGGACAAGCGTGAACCCGACGTCCGCGAACGTCGCGCGTCAGGTGAATATGTCGGTCTCGGCATCGCCATGTATGTCGAGAAGAGCGGTCTCGGACCGACCGATGGGGTACGGATACACGTGCATCCCGGCGGAGATGTCGAGGTCGTGACCGGTGGCGCTTCTGTCGGTCAGGGCTTTGAAACCGTCATGGCGCAGGTTTGCGCTGACGGCCTCGGCGTGAATTATCACGATGTGCGCGTCGTCCATGGTCGCACCGACCGGATCGAATACGGCATCGGCGCGCATGCGACCCGCGCGACCGTGATGACGGCCAATGCGACGGCTGTTGCCGCTGCCAATGTGCGGGCCAAGGCGCTCGATATGGCCGCGCAACTTCTCCAGACGGACGCGTCGACCCTGACGATACGAGACGGCACCATCGTCCGATCCGATGGGACCGGGCCTTCGACCACGTTGTCCGATATTGTGCATCACTTGAGGCCGGCATCGGGCACGCGGGGCACGCGCGAGCCAGGGCTCTGCGCCGATGGCTGGTTCACGACCGCGCACATGACTTATCCCTATGGCGTTCAGCTGGCGCTGGTGAAACTCGACCCCGGGACGGGGGCGGTCCAGATCGAAAAGCTGTTGATCGCGTTCGACATCGGATGCGCCATCAACCCGGCGCTGGTGCGCGGGCAGCTGGTCGGCGGGTTTGCGCAGGGGCTGGGAGGCGCCTTGTTCGAGGAGTTCCAGTACGACGAGCGCGGTCAGCCGCTCTGCGTCACCTTTGCGGATTACCTGATCCCTACGGCCCATGAGATGCCGCAGATCGATGTTCTGATTGCCGAGGATGCACCGAGTGGATGCAATCCGCTCGGCATCAAGGGCGCGGGCGAAGGTGGCATTGCTGCGGGCGGAGCGGTGATCGCATCCGCCGTCGACGATGCGCTCGGCGGGAACGGAGATATAACGGCTCTTCCGATTACGCCGCGAATGGTGAAGTCGCTGATTGATTCCAGGCGGGCGTAACGTCAGCCGAGCGCCTATTCCTGCATCGCGACCTCGCGCGTCTTCTGAATCGCGGGAAGCGCGACCACAAGCAACAATCCGGCCGCGATAATGAGGAAGCTCAGACTGATCGGCTCCTGAACGAACACCATGGCGTCGCCGCGCGACAGGAGAAGCGCGCGGCGAAGATTTTCTTCCATCATCGGACCGAGCACGAAACCGAGGATCAACGGCGCCGGCTCGCAATCGAGCTTGATGCAGACGTAACCAAAGATCGCAAAGAACGCCATGACGTAAAGGTCGAACACGTTCTGGTTCACGACGTAGGCGCCGATGCAGCAGAAGATGATGATGGATGGGTACAGCAACCGATACGGAACGCGCAGAAGCTTCACCCACATGCCGACGAGCGGCAGGTTCAAAATGACGAGCATCAGATTGCCGAGCCACATGCTCGCGATCAGTCCCCAGAACAGCCCGGGCCGGTCCGTCATCACCCGTGGACCGGGCGATATTCCGTGAATCATCATGGCGCCGATCATCATCGCCATGGTCGGGTTTGACGGAATCCCGAGGGTGAGCATCGGAATGAACGAGGTTTGCGCGCCTGCGTTGTTGGCGGATTCAGGAGCCGCGACGCCGCGGATGTCGCCCTCGCCGAAGTGGCGGGGCCTTCTCGCGACTTTCTTTTCGAGTGTGTAGGCCGCGAACGCGGCGAGCAGGGCGCCACCGCCTGGCAGCACGCCAAGGATCGAGCCCAGACCGGTGCCGCGCAGGATCGCGGGAATGCAATGCCGGATGTCCGCCAGCGATGGCCAGACCCGCCCGATCTTGGACTGCACGACCGTGCCGTTCGCTTCCTTGCGGTCGAGGTTGCGCACGATGTCGGCCAGTCCGTAGATGGCCATCGACAGGGCGACGAACTCGACACCGTCGGCGAGACCGGTCATCTCGAAGGTGAAACGTCTGACGCCGGAATTGATGTCTGTCCCCACCAGCCCAAACATCAGTCCAAGGGCCACCATTCCAATCGCCTTGATCACCGAGCCGTGTGCCAGGACGATCGCGGCGACGAGTCCGCAGACCATCAACGAGAAATATTCGGCGGGCCCGAACTTCAGGGCGATGGAGGACAGCAGCGGCGCGGCGACGAAGACGAGAATCGTCGCAACCGTGCCCGCGAAGAACGAACCGAGCGCGGCTATTCCGAGCGCCGGTCCCGCCCTGCCGGCGAGCGCCATCTTGTGCCCGTCGATGGTGGTGACGACCGACGAGGCTTCGCCAGGTATGTTGACAAGGATCGCAGTGGTCGAGCCACCATATTGCGCGCCGTAATAAATGCCAGCGAGCATGATGAGCGCGGATTCCGGGGGCAGGGTGAACGAGAACGGCAGCAGCATGGCCACCGTCGTGACCGGCCCAATTCCGGGCAAGACACCCACAAGCGTTCCGAGCAGGACCCCTGCAAAGCAATAGAGAATGTTCGTGACGGTGAGGGCGACGCTAAAGCCGGTTGCCAGATTGGCGACGAAGTCCATCGGCGGCCTCAGATTCTACAGGGAGGGCCAGAGCCCCAGGGGCAGCTGCAGGGCGAAATGAAAAATGCCGGCCGAAAGGATGACCAGGGCAGCGGCCAGCAGCCCGATTTCGATCGCATTTGAACCGCGTCCGGCGAAGGCCACCACGACGACGGTGATTGCGACGCTCAAGACGAGGCCAAGCGGCTGTATGCACAACCCAAACAGGACAACGCCAACGACAACGAGCAGGAGCGCACGCAGCCCCCAATCCTCGATCGGCTCATCGCCATTGATCAGCGAACGGGCAATCAGCAGCAGCCCGATGGCTCCCAACAGAACGCCCAGCAGCAACGGAAAGTAACGAGGGCCCATCTCGCCGGACGAGCCCATCGCGTAATTTCGGGACACATACAGGCCGACGGCGGCGAAGCAGAGGAACATCGCGCCGGACCAGAAATCCTTGCCAGTCCTGACGCGCGACATCACAGCTCCGATCGGTGCGCGGAACGTCAGTTCTTCTTGATGTTCGCGTCGGTTATGACCTTGCGCCACTTTTCGAAATCGGCCTTCACGAACTCGGCTGCCGCCGCGGCGGTCGTGCCGCGCGGAGAAGCGCCGACCTTGGCAAAGGCCTCCTTGAGCTGCGGCTTTGCCAGCGCGACCGTGATTGCATCATTCAGCTTTGTCTTGACGGCGTCCGGTAGCCCCGCCGGTGCGAACACCGTCAGCCACAGATCGACGGAGAATCCTTTGATGCCGGCAGCCGCAACCGTGGGCTTGTCGGCATAGACCGGATTTGGCGTGTCGCCGGTCGTGGCAAGTGCGACGACCCGGTTGTCGGAGGTGAAAGGCAGGGCACCCGCAATGCTGCTGAAGGAGAACTGGACCTTGTTCGCCATCATGTCGGTAAAGGAGGCTCCGATCCCCTTGTAGGGAATGTGCGTCGCCTGAATTCCCGTGATTTGCTTCAGCATCTCGCCGGACAGGTGCGGGGTCGTGCCGATACCGGCCGAAGCGAAGTTCAGCTTGCCGGGATTGGCCTTCGCGTAGGCAATGAACTCATCGAAGGTCTTCACATTCAGCCCGGGCGCTACCACCAGCACCAGTGGCGATGAACTGACGACCGAAATGGGCTCGAGCTGTTTGAACAGGTCGTAGGGTACGTTGTCCTGCAGGGTTGGATTGATGACGATGGCAGGATCCATCAAGAGCAGCGTGTAACCATCGGCGGGTGACCGGGCGACTACGTCTGTTCCGACAATGCCGCCGGCGCCCGGCCGATTGTCCGCCACCACCGGCTGGCCAAGGACGTCGCCGAGATTCTGCGCGAGCGTTCGGCCGATAAAGTCAACGACTCCGCCGGGTGTGTAGGGGAGCACGAGCTTGATCGGCTTGGTCGGGAAGGTCTGCGCAAAAGACGATGTTGCGGCAACCGCAAGCCCGACCACGGCAGCAATCGTGGAGATCCGAAGTCTGAACGCCATGGGATGTTCCTTTTTGCCGGATGTGTCAGCCTGACCTGCAGCCAGTTCGAACGCGCGTCGTACCAATAATTATATTTGTACCAATATAAATACATGGCGTCGGAAGGAGCAAGCCGCAGCGTGGGCAAATAGACGCCACGACTTGCTCACGGATGAGCCAGTTCGATCAGGCGGTACTGAACGTCCCGCGACCGACCGCGACGAGCCGTCCCTTGCTGTCCGTCACCGATATGTCGACGCGCGCGACCGTGCGCCCCGCCTTCAGCAACCTGGCGTGCGCCAGGAGGTCGCCGCCATCGGCAGCACGCAAATAGTCAATGCGCAGGTCAATGGTCGGGGTCATGCGGCCGACCTTAACCGCGGCGGCGGCATGACCCGCGAGGTCGATCAGTGTAGCGATGACCCCGCCATGAAACGCTTTCTCGCCCGGTGCGCGCGCCAGTTCATCGCGGAAGGCGAGTGAAATCGTGACCGAGCCGTCTTCGGGATCGGCCGCCACCGCCTGAGGCTGCAAGATCGAATGAAATGGCGGACGCGCCATCTCTTCGCGCAGTCGCGTCAACGCGACGTCGCGATCCTGCGTCATTCGGCTTTGGCCTGGAAACGCACGGCGACCGGCGTGACCCGTCCGTCTGCGATCCAGTCGACCACATCGCGCTTGCGGATCTTGCCACTCGGGGTGAGCGGAATCTCGTCCACACTCAGGAAGTATTCGGGCATGTCGTATCTCGACAGCCCGACGCCATCGAGATGATCGAGAATGTCTTCTGCGCTTGCGGCCTTTCCGGGCTGGAACATCACCGCAAGACAGACCCGCTCGCCCAGACGGGGATCGGGCATGGCGACGGCCGCGACCCGCTGCACAGCGTCATGTGTCGACGCCAGCGCTTCGATCCTCGCGGGATAGATATTGTGGCCGCCACGAATGATCACGTCCTTCTTGCGGCCGGTGATGCGCAGGTATCCGTTCTCGTCGACCCAGCCGAGATCGCCGGTCATGAACCAGCCGTCCCGGTTGAAAGATTCCTCGGTCGCTTTCTGGTCGTCGAAATAGCCCAGCATCAGGCTGGCGCCCTTGCCTCCGATCTGACCGATCTCGCCGGCCGGAAGTTCACGATCCGGATTCTCCCGATCGAAGATCCGGATTTCGTAACCAGCGCAGGAACGGCCGCAACTTTCCACGATCAGCCGCGGGTCGTCGTTGGGCAGGGTGTATTGGTGGGAGCAGGTCTCGGTCATGCCGTAACCGCTCTGCGGCTTGATCCCGTAATCGATCAGCCCGGCGACGAGTTCGCGCGGCGCTGCGGCGCCGGAAATACGGAAGCCCTGCAGCCGTCCGATTCCGGACAGCTTGCGCTCCCTCACCTCGGCGAGCAGGTCGATCGCATGCGTCGGAACGCCGACGAGGAAGGTCGTGCCGCTCTCGATAATGCGGTCCGTCAGGCTTGCGCCACGCGGCAGATCGTGGATGACCAATTGTCCGCCGACCGACAAGGCCATGATCATGGCGCCGAAGCCGAGATTGTGGCTGAGCGGACTGAGCGAATAGACGACGGAATCGCTGTCGATGCTCCAGTCCGCCGAAAGCGCGCGCGCATTGGCGAGCAGCGTATTGTCGCTGTGCATCACGCCTTTCGGCAACCCGGTCGTGCCGGATGTAAAGGCGAGGTACAGGATGGTGTTCGCGTCGCGCGCAGTGGCAGGGGGCAGATCGTTGCGGCCAGCCACGATACCGATGCCTTGTCCCGGTCCGCTCTTTTCAAGCCGGTAGGCGCGCCGCAGCGTCTCGACCTGGTCGAGGTTTGCAAAGAGATCGGTTCGATGGGCGTCGGCGCCATAGCCGTCTTCGGCGACGACGGCTGACGCGCGCATGCGCTTCAGCAACTGGATGATATCGCCGACCGTATGGTCGCGATGCAGCGATGGGCAGCAGACATAGCCGTTCCGGCTGCAGGCAAGGAGAGCAATGATGCCTTCGGGCCGGCTCGGCAGCCACACCGCAACACGTTGCCCGGCGACAACGCCATGGTCCGCGAGATCGCCCGCAAAGGCATCGGCGAAGTCGACAAGCTGGCGATAGGTCAGGTCGCCGTACCGGCTGCGCACCGCGATGCGTTCGGGAGTGCGGTCGGCATGATCACGGACGAGGCTGTAGACCGTATCGTCGCGCCACATCCCGGTCCGATAATATTCCTTGTAGCGATCGACATGGAACAATGTCAGCAGCGTATTTGACATCGACGCGCCCGAACCTCAAACCGACGTAAATCTTATTTTCGATACACCCAGCGAACACCGGAGATATCAACAAAAATAGCAACTAGGAAGCCCGTAGCGGTATTCTCGCTCTGGATTGTTTCATTTTTTAAACAATCCCCTATAATATTACAAGTCGATGCCCTCCCACCCGCAACGCCAATGGATGTGACTGAAACCCCCCAGGCTGCCCTGACAACTGCAAATCGCATTCTGGTCCACGAAGGTGTTCTCGACGCGTTCGGGCATGTCAGCATGCGGCACCCGACGAGGCCGGATCGGTTCTTCCTCGCCCGGTCAATGGCGCCGGAGCTGGTGACCGAACCCGATATCCTCGAATTTGACATGACCGCAGAGCCTGTCGTCCACACTGACAGCGCCCTGTATTCGGAGCGTGTGATTCACTCCGTCCTGTACAGGATGCGCCCGGATGTCCATGCGATCTGTCATCACCATAGTCCGGCGGTCATGCCGTTCTGTCTGACCGATATCAAACTCGGCGTGGTGACCCAGCTCGGTGCTGTCCTCGGCACGCAGGTGCCGGTCTGGGATCAGCGCGACGAGTTCGGTCCGACCAATCATCTGGTGACGCAGGACGCGCAGGCAGAATCGCTGGGGCGATGCCTCGGGGCTGGCTCGATCGTATTGATGAAGCGCCATGGCGCGACCGTCGTCGGCAAGGATCCGCGCGAGCTGGTTTTCCGATCCGTATACGGCTGTCGCGACGCGCTGCTTCAGGCAACGGCGCGTTTGCACGGGCCGGTCGACACATTTTCCGATGACGAGATCGCGCTTGCTGGACGTTTCCCCGAGCCGACCCTCGCGCGCGCCTGGCATTACTGGAAAGCGCGCCTGCCGCGCGCAGAGGCAATGGCGTCGCGATGAATCAGGCAGTGTCCGAAGCTCAACAGGACGCGCGTGTGCTCCTGGCGCGGGAATACGATGTCCTGGTCGCCGGAGGCGGCAATGCCGCGCTCTGCGCGGCGATCGCGGCACGTCGCGCCGGCGCGTCGGTTCTCGTCGTCGAGGGGGCGCCAAAATTCTATCGCGGCGGCAATACCCGGCATACCCGCAACTTCCGTTGCGCGCATGACAGCGCCACCGAGACGCTGACCGGGCCTTACAGCGAAGAGGAGTTCTTCGACGACCTTCTGCGCATCACCGGCGGCCAGACCGACGAGCTACTGGCCAAGCACATGATCCGCGAATCGAAGGAAGTGCTGGTCTGGCTCCAGGAGCAGGGCATTCGCTTTCAGCCTTCCCTTGGAGGAACGCTGACGCTGGGACGCACCAACGCTTTCTTCCTGGGCGGTGGACGCGCGATGCTCAACGCGCTGTACCGCACGGCGGAGGAACTCGGTGTCGACGTGATCTACGACGCCCCCGTGACCGCGCTTGACATCCAGGATGGCATGTTCCTGTCCGCCTCGGTGCAGGCCGAAGGGCAAACCCACGTGGTGCGTGCGCGCGCATTGGTGGCAGCGTCCGGTGGCTTCGAGTCGAATATCGAATGGCTCAAGGAATACTGGGGCGATGCCGCGGAGAACTTCCTGATCCGCGGAACGCCGTATAACCGCGGTGCGGTGTTGAAGATGCTGCTCGAGGCCGGCATTCAGGAAGTCGGCGACCCGACGCAATGCCATGCCGTGGCGATCGACGCGCGCGCGCCAAAATATGACGGCGGCATCATCACGCGGCTGGACTGCGTGGTCTTCGGCATTGTCGTCAACAAGAATGCCGTGCGCTTCTACGACGAGGGCGAAGATATCTGGCCGAAACGCTATGCGATCTGGGGACGCCTGGTTGCCGGGCAGCCGGACCAGATCGCCTATATCATTTTCGATGCGTCGTCGCTGAATCTGTTCATGCCGTCACTGTTTCCGCCGGTCACGGCCGGGTCGATCCGCGAACTGGCCGGGAAGCTCGAGCTGGATCCGGATGTGCTGGAAAAGACTGTGGCCGACTTCAATGCGGCGGTTCGGCCGGGCACGTTCAAGCATAGCGATCTCGACGACTGCCGTACCGAGGGTCTGACGCCGCCGAAGAGCCATTGGGCGCGCAAGATCGAGGTCGCGCCGTTCTACGCCTATCCGGTACGGCCGGGCATCACCTTTACTTATCTCGGCGTGCGGGTGAACGAAGAGTCGCGCATGCTGATGGCGGACGGGCGGCCGACGGCGAACATGTTCGCAGCAGGCGAAGTCATGGCCGGCAACGTCCTGGGTCGCGGATATGCGGCGGGAATTGGCATGACGATCGGCAGTGTTTTCGGACGCCTCGCAGGGCGTGGAGCGGCGAAGAATGCGCGCAATTGATATGCATACGACCATGCCGCACGGCAGCGCGGCCTTAACCGAAGCCGACCGGCTGATGGTCGTCTGCAATTCGTGCCGCTATTGCGAGGGGCTCTGCGCCGTGTTCCCGGCGATGGAGCGGCGCCGTCTGTTCAACGATGGCGATCTCAATTATCTCGCAAACCTGTGCCACAGTTGCGGCGCCTGCTACGCCGACTGCCAGTTTTCGCCCCCGCACGAATTCGATGTGAATGTCCCGCGGGCGCTCGCGCAATTGCGGGGCGACAGTTACGCCGCCTATGCTTGGCCGGGCTTCCTTTCGGGCCTGTTTGCGCGCAACGGCCTTGCGATCAGTGTCATTGCAGCGCTCAGCGTGGCGCTGTTCGTCATCGGTTTTGTCGCCGCGCGCGATCCGTCGGTCTTGTTCGGCGTTCATACCGGGCCGGGGGCATTCTACAAGTTGATGCCTCACAACGCGATGGTTGCGCTTTTCGGAGGCGTGTTCGTCTACGCGATGATCGCACTCACCATGAGCATGCGTGCGTTCTGGAAAGATATATCCCGAGGCACGCCATCGGGCGGACTGGCTTCGATCTGGCGTGCCATGATGGATGCCGGACGCCTGCGATACCTGGACGGCGGCAAGGCCGGCTGCATGAACGATGACGAGCAGCCGACCGATCGGCGCAAGCACTATCATCACGCGACGTTCTATGGGTTTCTGCTGTGCTTTGCGGCAACCTCGGTTGCGACGTTGTATCATTACCTGCTGGGTCGCGAGGCTCCTTACGCTTGGTATGATCTGCCGGTGGTCCTCGGTACGATCGGCGGCATCGGGCTCGTGGTCGGGCCGATCGGTTTGCTGATCGCCAAGTGGCGGCGCGATCCCGCGCTTGTGGATCAGGCGCGGTTCGGAATGGACGTTGCTTTCATCATGATGCTGCTGCTGACGAGTGTCAGCGGACTGTTGCTGCTTGTGCTCCGGGCGACGCCGGCGATGGGCGTGCTGTTGGCGGTGCATCTCGGTTTCGTGTTCGCGCTGTTCCTGACGTTTCCCTACGGGAAGTTCGTGCATGGCCTGTATCGCTTTCTGGCGCTCGTGCAATATGCGCGGGAAAGCGCCTCCGATGCGCAGAACCATAATGGCTGAAGGCTAGCGGCGCTGGGTCCGCTAGAGGCACGGTGATGGATCGGATCAAACTATCGGGCGAGGATGCGCTGCTCATCGTCGATGTGCAGAATGACTTTGTGTCGGGTTCGCTCGCAATCCCCGAGGCCGAGACGATCGTTCCCGTGATCAACAGGCTTGTCGCGACATTCGATCACGTGATCGCTGCCCAGGACTGGCATCCGTCGGGGCACATTTCTTTTGCCAGCGCGCATCCGGGGCACAGCGCAGGGGAGATGATCGATGTGAGCTACGGGCCGCAGCGCCTGTTCAACGATCATTGCGTCCAGGGGACGGCCGGCGCGGAATTCCATCCTGATCTGGAATTAGGGAAGGCCGAACTGATTCTCCGCAAAGGCTATCGCCGAGAGGTGGACAGCTATTCGGCCTTCTTCGAGAACGATCAAAGGACGGTGACAGGCTTGGCCGCTTATCTGCGCGCGCGCGGCTTTCGTCGTGTCTTCTGCGTGGGGCTGGCGTTGTTCGGCTGCGTGAAAGCGACGGCTGAGGGCGCTCGGCGCGAGCAATTCGAAGCCGTGATCATTGAGGACGCAGGCAAAGCCAGACCGGTCGCCGACGATGCGAACGAACGTGCCGAGACCGCGTTGCGCGCTCTCGGCGTCCGCTTCATCAAGTCCACGCAACTCGTATTCTAGCGCTTATTGTTGAACAACTAAGCGACTTGTTACGCGAACGAGCGACAGGCGAGGCGGGGGCGGGTGTCGCAGCGGTTCACGGGTCAACCGAGCGGGACCTGGCAGATTTCGACAATATTGCCTTCCGGATCCATGAATTGTGCGAGCCGGCCGCGAGGCGGAACGCCCGGGTCCGAAACCGTCGGCCTGATGCCCGAGATGCATCGGGCGCCGCGGCTTTCGATCGCTGCAACCTCGGCCTCGATGTCATCGACATAAAACGAGATCAGCGTCTTGTTGCGATCCCAGCCGCGCTTGTCGTCCATCTGCGCAGCGTCGGGGCCGTTGTCGAGCTGACTCATCAGTTCCAGCGTGCAACTGCCGGTGTCAAAAATCGTCTTCAGGTGGCTTGATCGCTTCACGCGCAGTCCGAGGACGGTCTCATAGAAGTGCCGGGTCTTGGCGACGTCGGTCACATAGATCAGAACCCAGCCCAAAGGCCCCAACATGATTTCAACTCCTCTTGTTGCCGTGCGCGCCCGCGACAAACCGGCGCGCGAAGGCGCGCGTTGTTGACCGTGGGACGATTTCAGTTGCGTATTGTAACAAAAACGATACGATTTCCAATATTAGGATGAAGCGAACGATGGGAGTAACGGCATAAGCCTTGCATATCGCGGAAATCGAACTTCGGACGTTCAAAGAGGGGTGTGCATCTTTTTGAACAGAAGGAGGCAAGACGGCCGGTTCAACTCCGTTTGGTTCGGCTGCGAGACGCGGGCGAGATGCCGATGGTTACGGAATTCGTCGATCAGCCGCACGCAACGATGATCGACCGTACTGCAGGTCCATATCGAACGATTCACGAGGGGTTTCATGCGTCGCAATCCAACGTTTAAGAGCCGCATCACGATGCGGTCATTTGTCTCGCTGGCCGGTGCGCTTGCTGTCGCGCTGTTATCGGGCAATGCGGCTGTCGCTCAGGAGAAGCTTTCGGTCCGGCTCGACTTCCTGCCCTACGGTGCGCATGCGCCGTTCTACCTTGCGCAGGAGAAGGGCTGGTTCAAGGAAAACGGCGTTGAACCGACGATCGAGGATGGCACCGGTACGACAACGACGGTGCAACTGGTTGGCGCCGGCAAGTACGACCTCGGCTATGCCGGTTTCGTGTCGGCCGTGGTGGCACGCGAGAAAGGCGTTCCGGTCAAGGCTGTCGCCGGCGTGTTGCGCAAGAGCGACCTTGGCATCGTGGTCGACGAGAAGGGTTCGATCTTCAAGCCCAAGGATCTCGAGGGCAAGAAGATCTATTTCTCGCCTGCTTCTGTCGAGACGCTGTTCATGGACAGCTACTTCAAGGCGGCTGGCGTGGACAAGTCGAAGGTCGATCTGACCAGCATCGATATCTCGGCCAAGGTGTCGACTTATCTTGGCGGCGGTGGCGACGGCATGTTCGTGCCGGTGCCGATCTATACGATCCGCAAGAATATTCCCCGTCTGTCGCGGGGACTGCTGTTCACCGATGTGGGTCTGCCCTTGCCGGGTGTCGGTCTGATCGCCAACGAGACAGTCATCAAGGAAAAGCCGAAGGCGATTGCCGGCTTCGTCGCTGCGCTGCAGAAGGCCTGGGCAGGTGTCCAGGACGGCTCGATGACCGAAGAGGCGGTCCAGGCGTTGTTGAAGAACCGTCCCAAGGACAAGCTCGATCCTGAATATGTGCGACAGCAGCTTCAGGCGATGGTCCCCTATCTCTACACCGATGCGACCAAGGGCAAGCCGCTGTTCTGGCAGTCCCCGGAAGACTGGGCGGCGGCCATCAAGTTTTCGGAGCAGTCCGGCGTCATCAAGGCGGGAACCAAGGCCGACGATTACTTCACCAACGATTTCGTGCCCAAGGCGAAGTAATGGAGGCAGCGCTGTCGAACGCCGCCGCGAGCGCGCAACAGGGTGCTGTCGGAACGGCGCATGTCACCCTTCGGGGTGTCTGCAAGTCGTTCAATTCCAAGCGTGGAAACATCCGCGCGCTCGCAAATGTCGATCTCGATATCCGGGCAGGCGAATTCCTGAGCCTGCTCGGACCGAGCGGATGCGGCAAGAGCACCTTGCTGAGGTGCCTCGCCGGGCTCGACCAGATCACGAGCGGCGAAGTGCGGATGCACGACAAGCCGCTCGATGGACCGCCCGACGATATGGGAATCGTGTTTCAACGCGACATGCTGCTCGACTGGCGTACGGTTCTCGACAACGTGTTTCTTCCGCTCGAATTTCGGCGAAAGCCGACAAAGCCGTATACCGAGGCCGCGCTCACCCTGCTCGAAACATTCGGCTTGCGGCGCTCAGCCAATCGCTATCCGTGGGAGTTGTCGGGCGGCATGCGGCAGCGCGCGGCGATCTGCCGCGCATTGCTGGACGATCCGGCTTTGCTGCTGATGGATGAGCCGTTCGGTGCGCTCGACGCGATCACCAGAGACCAACTCAATATCGAGCTGCAGAGAATCTGGTCGCAGACCGGTAAGACGATCCTGTTCATTACGCACAGCATCAATGAAGCCATCTTGCTTTCGGACCGGGTGGCGATCATGGCCCGCGATCCGGGGCGTATCGAGGAGGTCATCGAGATCGATCTGCCTCGTCCGCGGACACTGGCGACGCGGGAGACGACGGAATTCGTGCGCTACAGCGCGCATGTGCGCTCCGTATTCGAAAGAATGGGCGCATTCTCTGGTTAACCTGTACGGGCTGATTTGCATTGACGATGACGACTGCCTTGACTGAACCGACAACGCGGCGACCCGGCCGGCGTCCATTGTTGCGCGCAGCCGCAAAGGTGGCGCGGGTCATGGCGGCTGTATTGATATTGTGCGCAATCTGGGAGGCGATATGCCGTCTCACGGGTGTGCGTCCTTATATCTTCCCGTCACCTCTGAACGTGCTGCATGAGCTGGTGACGGAGCCGCTCTATCTTCTCGAGAATTCGGCGTACACGATCGGCGCCTCGCTTCTCGGCTTCGCGCTGTCGGTGGTGATCGGCCTCGCGATGGCGGTGGGCATTGTCTATTCGAAATTCCTCGACAAGACGTTGCTGACGACGCTCGTCGCCAGCAATGCCGTGCCGAAGGTTGCGATCGCGCCGCTTTTCATTCTCTGGGTCGGCACCGGGATCGAATCCAAGGTGCTGATGGCATTCCTGGTTTCCATCTTCCCGATGGTGGTCGACAGCGTCGTCGGCCTGCGCTCCGTCGATCCCGGAATGCTGGAATTGGCCCGCACCTACAAGGGGTCGAAACTCCAGATGTTCTGGAAGATTCGTTTTCCCAATGCGCTGCCGAGCATATTTGCCGGAATGAAGGTTGCGATCTCGCTGGCGCTGATCGGGACGATCGTCGGCGAATTTGTCGGCGCCAATCGCGGGCTCGGCTATGTCATCCTGCAATCGCAAGGGACCTACAACACGCCGCGTGTGTTCGCAGCGATCCTGCTGCTGACGGTGATCGGCATCGTGTTCTATCAGATCGTCGATCTGATCGAGCGCAAGGCCATGCCCTGGCATGTGTCGCATCGTCATCTGGAGGACGAGGACTGATCGCGGGAGGGACGCGCAGGCGGGCGGCGGTGGCAAGCCGCCTGACCGTCTTCAACTCCGAACGTATCAGAAAAACCGATCATAGCGGATGCGATCCGCGCTTACGTTTCTTTCGCGCAAGGCGGCGGTGACGGCCTCGATCATTTTTGGCGGGCCGGCGCAGTAGAAGTCGAACGTCTGCAGGGCGTCGTGGAAGTGATCCAGCAGAAGCTCATGGATGAGCTTTTGCGGAATGCCTTCGGACAATTCGGGATCATGCGCCGACACCGCGCAATGGAAGGATATCCGTTCTCCAAAAGCGGATAGTTTCTGCAGCTGAGGCAGCCCGCAGATGTCGGCTGTCGTGCGGCCTCCGAACAGAAACTGCAGATGAGCACCGGCATAAGCTGGACTGGCGTCGAATGCGCGGGCAATCGACAGCATCGGTGCAAGGCCAGAGCCTCCCGCGATACAGCATACATTGCGATCCGATGTGTCACGCAGGAAGGCATGTCCGTATGGCGCGTCCAGTGAAACGCGATCTCCGGCCTGCGCCTTGAACAGGTGATCCGTTCCCGCACCGTCCGGTACCTTGCGGACGATGAAGTGCCAGTCGCCGTCCTCGTTCGGCAGGTTGGACATTGAATAGGCGCGGCTACCGGATACGCCCGGCATGTCCAGCAGAGCATATTGACCGGGGAGGAAGCGCGCCGGCCCGCCGGTGCGGAACCTGAACTCGCGCATGTCATGGGTCAGGTCGCGATGGGATATCAACTCGGCTTGGCTACGCCGGGGGGCGGTCACCGCGACACTGCTCTCCGGCCTGGATCCGAGGAACCGCACGCGACAATTCGATAAGGGGAGCGACTGGCAGGCCAGACGCCGGCCCCGTTCCGCGTCGCGCGGTGAGAGGGCCGAGGCGGCGGCTTGCAGCGACACAACGTCGCCCTCAATCATTTGAATCTTGCAGGAGCCGCACTGGCCGACATTGCACTCATAGGGGAGGTTGAGCCCGGCTCGCAGCCCGGCGCGCAGCAGGGTGTCATTGCTGTCACAGGGGTAAGACTGCGACGTTCTGTCGAGGGAAATCTCGAATGCGGTGAATTCCGGCGCGGCGGGCTTCTGCATGCCCAAGGCTCATATCAACTGGCGTACTAAAATCAACACAAAGCCCCCAATGCGCCTATTGATATCGGCCTTAACGTATTGAAACACGATGATATTTGCGCGTAACATTTTTTGAACAAAGCAATTGACAACGCTAGCAAGGTGGCATGAAATTGGCCTGAATTTGGTGCGCCCCGAATGCTCTGCCGGAAGCAGTCGGGTTCAGGAGATCGTTCAGGATGGACAATCCGACCCGCTTTGACGTTCCGAAAGCTCTGTCGGCTGCTGACATGCCCGACCTGAAGTGGCCCGAGGACCGCGCTGAAATCCCGGACTGGGTTTACACGGATCGTCGCGTCTTCGACCTTGAAGTCCAGAAAGTCTTCATGGGCCGCAACTGGAATTACGTCGCGCTCGAGGCCGAGATCCCCGAGCCGGGCAGCTTCATGCGCTCCTATATCGGGAATATTCCGATTATCGTGGCGCGGGACGAAGCCGGCCAAGTCCGCGCGTTCGAGAACCGTTGCGCTCATCGCGGCGTCGAATTCTGCAAGTCCTATCGCGGCACCACCAAGCAATTCGTCTGCCCCTACCATCAATGGACCTACAATCTCTCCGGCTCGCTCGTGTCAGTGCCGTTCCGTCGCGGCGTCAAGGGCAAGGGCGGGATGCCGGCGGACTTCAAGCTTGACGAGCATAATCTGCGCTCGCTGAACGTGGCAGTCCGGCACGGGGTGGTGTTCGCCTCGTTCGTGGAGGATATGGAATCGATCGAAGAGTTTCTCGGCGCTGACATGCTCGAGCAGTTCGATTCGATCTTCGACGGCCGTCCGCTGAAACTGCT
>CAZXJZ010000085.1:0-7736 GCA_964641065.1 uncultured Hyphomicrobiales bacterium
AGGATCGAGGGCTGCCCGCTTGATTTCGGTATCGACATGCGGAGGCGCGAGAACCGTCGGACCTTCACCGGGGTCCCAGGCTTCCCATTCGTTGCGTCCGACGCCAAGCTCGCGCGTGCCGAAAAACACGCGGTTCTGCGCGGCGGGCTTGGCGAACTGCGCAAGCTGCTCGGCCGCATGCGCGTTGAAGCGATCCGGAGTCTTCTCCGGCGTGGGCGACGCCACCGCTGCAACCTCCGGGGCACCGGCAGGCTCAGCAACCCCAATCGGCGCGCGCGCTGGCTGGGACAGGCTCGCCGCAACCTGAACGTCCGGCTCGGGTGCGACAACCGCAAGGTCTGGCGTGGGTGATTCGAATGTGGGCTCTTCGAGGCCGGCTCGCTCGGGCTCGGTTGGTTCAGGCTTGGTATCGCGAGGCTCGGGCGCAGGTGCGAGTTGCGCGACCTCGGGAGCCGGCTCTGCGTCGCCCGGAGGCACGATCGGACCTCTGAGATCGGCACGCTGCGATTCGAGGTCGGCCGTTTCCGCCGAAAGCAGGCGCGCACGCCGGGCTTCGCTCTCGACGTGCTTGAAGTATTCGGCCGCAAGACCTGCGCGACGCAGCGTTTTGTCGGCGACCGGTTCAACCGGGGCTGCAATCACAATCGGCATCCGCGGCGTCGTGCCCAGGACCCGCTTCGCCAATGTCTTCTGGCCGGCGGCAAGACCAGCGCGGCGCACCGCCTTGTCAGCAACCGGCTCGACCGGGGCCGCAACCACCACCGGCATCCGCGGCATCGTGCCCAGCACGCGCTTGGCCAGCGTGCCCTGCCCCGCCGCAACTCCACCAATGCGCTGGATCGGGGTGCGCGCCACGTGCGCAATTTCCACGTCGGAAGGCGCAAGACGGTCACCCTTCGGCGCGGGCTGTGACCTGGCGACGTCCGGCACGGATTGTGACCGATCATCAGCGGATGGCGATTCCGGAAGCGGCGGACGGCTCGCCATGTCCTTGGACTTGGACGGCTTGGTCAATTGTGGCTGCGGCGCCTGAGGCTGAGTTGGCCCCGGCTTCACGGTCAGCCGGTCGCCTTTCAGGCGGCGCTCGACCACCGGAAAATCGTAGGTGGGCGCTGCGACCATAGGATCGATCGGAACATTCAACGGGATCGAACCGGTTGCCTCGAGCGCGCGTGGATCGAGTGCTGCAAGCTGCGTGAAATAAGGGTCAGGGATCGATGCGCCGACCAGACGGGGGAAACTCAGCGAGGCAGCGTGGATCGTCCCGAATGTTGAATTGCGCACATGCGCCCGCCACCGCTCGGTCACCGCGGGCTGACGTGCAATCAACGCAGCGAGGTCCTGATGACCGATCGAGTTCGGCATCGCGGTAACCACGCAAAGGACAAGGCCGAAGGGACGGCGAAATGCGCCCTTCGGCCTCTTACGCGAAGCTTTCATACTGACGCTCACGCAACGCAACCGACGCAACGCAACGGAACTCAACGAAGCGGCGTGAATCGCCGCTCACGTAAAATTGTCGGAGTATCGTTGCGATCGGGTTAACCTTGCTGGCGCGTTTACACGCGCGCCGGTATCCGCGTGCTTCACCCGGTATTAACGTAAAGAAATGGTCAACGGCTTTTGCACGCGCCTCAAAAGACAACGGCCCCGCATCGGGGCCGTTGTGATTTCAATTTTGCGGTGAGCGTCCCTCAACAAGCGTCGTTGTTACATCTTCGCACCGGCTTCCTTGAAGTACTTTTCCGCGCCCGGATGCCAGGGAATGGTAGTGTTCGCCTTGGTCTGGGTGTCGAGCACGATCGCCTTTGCCTCGCCATGCGCGAGCGCGATGTCGTCGCGCTTTTCGAACAGCGTCTTGACGATGTCATAGACCTGCTTCTCCGGCATCTTCGCATCCGCGACCAGGATGTTCTGCACCACCGAAATCTGGTTGTCCTTGTCCTGTCCCGGATAGGTCTTGGCCGGGATCACACCCTTGCTGTACAGACCCGCGCCATATTTCGCATTCATCTTCTCGACCACGTCGGAGTGATCGACCAGCTTCAGCTTGACGCCAGGCGTCGCGCCAAGATCGGTGACCGCCGCGGTCGGCAGTCCGCCGACCCAGAAATACGCATCGATCTTGCCGTCTTTCAGAGCATTGGTAGATTCGGCAACGCCCAGCCGCTCACGTTTCATGTCCTTGTCGCGATCGAGCCCTGCCGCCTCGATCACGCGGAACGCCATGACCTCGGTCGCGCTGCCAGGCGATCCGGTGGAAACACGCTTGCCTTTCAGGTCTGACATCTTGTCGATGCCCTTGCCCTCGACCGAGACCACATGCATGCGGTTCGGGTAGAGTATCATCAGGGTACGCAGTTCGATCTTGTTGCCCTTGAACTTGTCCTCGCCCTGCAGCGCGTCGCGAGCGGCATCGACCATGGTGAAGGCCACTTCGCTTTGGCCGGAACCGACGAGTTTGAGATTGTCGACCGAGCCGCCGGTCACGCGCGCGGTCGCATTGATCCCGGGCAGATGTTTCGACAGCACGTTCGCCATGCCGCCACCCATCGGATAATAGACGCCGCCGGTCCCGCCGGTTGCGATCGCGATATTTTGCTGCTGCGCCAGCGCAGCCCCGCCGACGGCGGCGCCAAGCGCGATCACGGCAAGTGTAAGACCCAGTCGTTTGGACATGCTTGCATTCCTCCCTTTTGTCTTGCGTTCTGTCATCTCTATTGACCGGTGGCCTGGATTTGCGGCTCCGGTTGCAGACGCTGTTTCAACAATACTATGGCAAACAGGACGACGCCAATTGCGGCGGTGTAGCTGATGTCGCGGCCGATCGCCGCCTCCAATAGGCCTTCAAGAAGGCTGGGAAAGATCAGGAACAAGCCCGCCAGGATCAGCAAGATGCGCTCGAGCGCCGTGGTCCGCCGGAACGCCCAGCCCTGGGCAGCGCAGGCCAGCGCCCCAAGGCCAACCGCCGCTTTGGCGGTGATCAACACGACATCAACCCAACTGCCGCCGGCCGGAATCTTCAAGAGAAGCCCCAGCCCCTGCGGATCCATCACGAACACGAACGGTACGAGGAAGGCAGGCAGCGTATACTTCCAGGCCTGCAGCGTCGTCTTGTACGGATCGCCGCCGGTGATCGCGGCCGCCGCAAAAGGTGACAACGCGGTCGGGGGAGAAACCTCCGACAGCACCGCGTAGTAGAAGATGAACATATGCGCGGCCACGTCTGGCACGCCGAGCTTGATCATGGCCGGCGCTGCGATGACGGCGCAGATGATGTAGGAGGCGGTGACCGGCACTGCGAGCCCGATGATCCAGACGATCAGCGCCGTGTAGATCGCGGTCAGCAGCAGATTGCCGCCGGCATAGTCGATCACGATCGATGAGAATTTCAGGCCAAGGCCGGTCAGCGTGACCACGCCAACGATGATGCCGGCGGTGGCGCAGGTGGTGGCGGCGGTGAGTGACTGCAGCGAACCGTCAGCCAAGGCGCGCACGAGCTTCTTCGGCGTCAACGCGGTCTCGCGCGTGATGTAGCTCATCAGCGCGGTCATGCCGATGGCGTAGAGGACGGAGGTCGTCGGCGAATAGCCCCAGACCATGAAAATTACGATGGAGACCAGCGAGACGAAATGAAAGCCGTACCGCCGCGTCAGCTCCCAGAGCGAATATTCGGGAATGAAGGGCTCGCCGCGCACGCCGTAGCGCTTGCCGTCGAGTTCGACCATGAAGAACAGCGACAAGTAATAAAGGATGGTCGGAATTGTCGCCATCCAGATCACGTCGAGATAACTGATCTTGAGGAACTCGGCGATCAGGAAGGCTGCGGCTCCGAGAACCGGCGGCGATATGATGGCGCCCAATCCGCCCGCCGCCAGCAGGCCACCGGCGGCATTCTTCTCGAAGCCGGCTCGCTTCATCATCGGATAGGCGACAGCACCGATCGTCACCGTGGTCGCCACGCCCGAGCCCGACGGCCCGCCGAGCAGGAACGACGACAGCACGACCGTGCGTCCGGCCGCATTGGTCGAGCGCCCCATCAGCGTCATTGAGAAGTCGATGAAGAACTTGCCAGCGCCGGATTGCTGCAGGAAGGCGCCGAAGATCGTGAACAGCACGATCAGGGTGGCGGAAACGTCGACCGGGATACCGAAAATGCCTTCCAGCGTGATGAACAGATGCCCGACCAGCGCGTCCAGCCCGTAGCCGCGGTGGTTCCATGGCGCAGGCAGCCACGGGCCTGCCCATGCGTATGCGATGAACAGTAAAGCGATGACCGGTACGATGGGACCGATGGTGCGCCGGGTCGCCTCGATCAGAAGAACAATGAAGATAACGCCAAGGATGACGTCGAGGTGATTGGGCGTGGTGGCCCGGTCGGTGAACTCCTCGCCGCCGGCGATTGCATAGACGAGAATGCCGACACAGGTCAGCCCCGCGATCGCATCCCACCAGCGGATGCGGTCGCGAAATCGGGCGGCGGCCGGAAAAACCAGAAATGCCAGCAGCAGCACGAACGCGACGTGGGTGTAGCGAAGTTCCTGCGTCGGAACGATTTCATAGGCGGCGTAGAGATGGAATAGCGACATCGCGACCGCGATGACCGTGACGGTGACCCCGGCCCAGCCGAACAGCCGATTGGCGGCGCCCTCTTCCTGCTCGATGAATTCCTCAGCCTTGCGCAGCCGCTCGGATTCGCTGACGTCCTGGCCGAAATCCGGCTCCGGTTCCCCCGCCATCCGCCCCCCGTAGCTTTTTTATCGGTCCGTCCGCGCTCGACCCGTGCGCGGACAGCCTCCCTCGGTTGAGGCTAGCACGCAAAGCCGGCGCTGGAATACCCGTCGGCGGACAAAACAAGCTTCAGTTAACCATGCGGAAAGCGCCAGCCTTTATGAGTCATGCCGACACTTGTCGAATGGGGTCGGGAATGCTGGACACCATGCTCGGACCAATCGCACCTGCGCTTGGCGTCCCCCTTGCGATTGGCTTGATCGTCATGCTCGGCGTGCTGATGATCGTCGGGCTCAAACTGCGGCGGCAAAACAGGCGGCTGACACTCGCCCTCAGCAATACGCCTCAGGGCCTTTGCATGTGGGATCCGGCCGCGCGCCTGCTCGTCTGCAACGATCGCTATGTCGGCATGTACGGTATGTCGCCGCAGGTCGTGCGACCGGGCCGCACCCTTCGCGACATCCTGAAACACCGGGCCGATATCGGTTTATTCAGCGGCGATGCTGATAAATACATCGCGGATATCCTGAAGCGCGTCGCCGAGGGTCAGGCCACCACGCAGACATTCACCACCCATACGGGCCGGGTGATCTCGATTTCCGAGCAGCCGATGCCGGACGGAAGCTGGGTCGCAACGCATCAGGATGTCACCGAGCAGCATTCAATCGAGAAAGAGCGCGCAACCCATGCCGCGGAGGAGAAGCGGCGCGCGATGATCGAAGGCGCCATCTCAACCTTCCGTCAAAGTATGGAAAGCGTGCTGCGCAGCGTCAACGAAAGCGCGGAGGCGATGAAGCTGACCGCGAGCTCGCTGTTCGCGGCATCGGGCCAGACCTCGCAGCGCGCCGAAAGCGCGGTGCAGGCGTCCAACGAGGCGTCGACCAATGTCGCAACGGCCGCGACGGCAGCCGACGAGATGGCGTCATCGATCGGCGAGATCAGCCGCCAGCTGGTCCAGACCACAAATGCAGTGCGTATTGCCGTTCATGAGGCACAGGCGACGAATGAGGGGATCAAGGGGCTCGCCGACGCAGCGCAGAAGATCGGCGACGTGGTCGAACTGATCCGTACCATCGCCGGCCAGACCAACCTGCTCGCGCTGAATGCAACGATTGAAGCCGCGCGCGCGGGCGAGTCCGGCCGCGGATTCGCAGTGGTGGCGTCCGAGGTCAAGTCGCTTGCGGTGCAAACCGCGAAGGCGACGGAAGAAATCTCCAGTCAGATCATGTCGGTTCAGGCATCCACCGGCAATGCGGTCGACGCGATCGCGCGCATCACCGAGCGCATGCAGGGCATCGAACAATATACGTCAGCGGTGGCAGCGGCCGTCGAACAGCAGAATGCGGTGACCGGCGAGATTTCCCACAACGTATCGAGTGCGGCGAACGGCACCCAGGACATCGTCGTGGTGCTCGATCAGGTCGCGCGCGCGGCGACCGATACACGCGCGACCGCCGAGACGGTGCTGCGCAATTGCAGCCAGGTCGAGCGCGCGGTCGCCAACATGCGTGACGAAGTCGACAATTTCCTGAAAAAAGTAGCAGTTTGAAATGGCATCTCCCGACCGCAAGTCCGATCGTCCGGCACTCAAGTCCACGGAAGTCTACCGTCCCCGTCTCGGCACCCAGCGCGAGCCGCTGTCGCGAACCACCATGTCGGAAATCCGCGCCTGGCGGGAGGCGTCAGCGCAGACCGCCAACGCCGATCCCGAGGGGCCCCGCCAGACAGCCTAAGCCTGGCTCGCGACTTCCTTGCCAAGTGCCGCCTGCGCCGCGGCAAGCCGCGCGATCGGCGTGCGGAACGGCGAGCAGGATACGTAGTCGAGATTGACCTCATGGCAGAAGGCGACCGAAGCCGGGTCGCCGCCATGTTCGCCACAAATGCCGACCTTGAGGTCGGGGCGTACCCGCCGCCCGCGCTCGACGCCGATGCGGACCAGTTCGCCGACGCCATCCCGGTCGATCGACACGAACGGGTCGACCGCGAGGATCCCCCGCGCGGTGTAGGTTGCGAGGAAGCTCGCCGCATCGTCGCGGCTGATGCCGAAGCAGGTCTGGGTCAGGTCGTTGGTGCCGAACGAGAAGAACTCCGCCCCGCCCTCACCCTCTGCGATCTTGTCCGCCATCAGCGAGGCGCGCGGCAGCTCGATCATGGTGCCGACCTGATAGTCGAGCCTCACGCCCTTCTCCTTGGCCACCGCCTCCGCCATCGCATCGATACGCGCCTTGACGATGTCGAATTCAACGCGCGTGGCAATCAGCGGCACCATCACTTCTGGCACCACCGGCTTGCCGGTCTTCTTGCCCGCCTCGGCTGCAGCCTCGAAGATGGCGCGGGCCTGCATTTCGGCGATCTCCGGATACGCGATCGCGATGCGACAGCCACGGAAGCCGAGCATCGGATTGAACTCGGCAAGCTCCGCCGCGCGATGCTTGATTTTCTGGGGCTCGGTGCCAAGCGCCCTGGCCACTTCGGCAATCTCGGCGTCGCCGTGCGGCAGGAACTCATGCAGCGGCGGATCGAGCAGGCGGATTGTAACCGGCAGGCCCTGCATGATCTCGAACAACTCGGCGAAATCGCTGCGCTGCATCGGCAGAATCTTCGCAAGTGCCGCGCGGCGGGCCTTCTCGGTATCGGCCAGGATCATCTCGCGCACGGCGAGAATGCGGTCGGCTTCGAAAAACATATGTTCGGTGCGACACAGTCCGATGCCCTCGGCGCCGAACTTCAGCGCAGTGCGGGCATCGGCCGGCGTATCGGCATTGGCCCGCACGCCAAGCTTGCGCACCTTGTCGGCCCAGGACATCAGCGTCCCGAATTCACCCGACAATTCCGGCTCGATCATGCGAACCTGGCCGAGCAGCACCTGGCCGGTGGAGCCGTCGATGGTGACGATGTCGCCGCGCTTCAGGGTGTTGCCAGCAACCGAAAGCGTTCCGGCATTGTAGTCGATGCGAACCGAGCCGGCGCCCGAGACGCAAGGCTTGCCCATGCCGCGCGCCACC
>CAZXJZ010000085.1:7746-18428 GCA_964641065.1 uncultured Hyphomicrobiales bacterium
AGAATGCCCTGCGCGGCATGCATCCCGTGAATATCCTCCGGACTGGTTTCGACACGGACCAGGATGACCTTGCGGCCCTTCTCCTTGAGCGCCTCGGCATCCTCGGACGTGAACACGATCTCACCCGACGCCGCGCCGGGTGAGGCGGGGAGTCCGGTGGCGACGATCTTGCGCTCGGCTTTCGGGTCGATGGTCGGATGCAGGAGTTGATCGAGCGAGCCCGGATCGATCCGCATCACGGCTTCTTCCTGGGTGATCAGGCCTTCGCTCGCCAGTTCGACCGCGATCCGTAGCGCGGCCTTGGCGGTGCGCTTGCCGGACCGCGTCTGCAGCATCCACAGCTTGCCCTGCTCGATGGTGAATTCGAGGTCCTGCATGTCGCGGTAGTGCTTTTCCAGCGCGCCATAGATGCGTGTCAGTTCCGCAAAGGCTTCCGGCATCGCACTTTCGAGCGAAGGCTTGTCGGAACCGGCTTCCTTGCGCGCCGCCTCGGTGATCTCCTGCGGCGTACGGATGCCGGCGACCACGTCTTCGCCCTGGGCGTTGATCAGGAATTCGCCATACAGCGTCTTGTCACCGGTCGAGGGGTTGCGGGTAAAGGCAACGCCGGTCGCGGAATCGTCGCCCATATTGCCGAACACCATGGCCTGCACGTTGACCGCGGTGCCCCAGCCTTCCGGAATGTTGTGCAGACGCCGATAGGTCTTGGCGCGGGCATTCATCCAGGAGCCGAACACGGCGCCGATCGCCCCCCAGAGCTGCTCTTTCGGATCCTGCGGAAATGGCTTGCCGGCCTCTTCGTCGACCTTTTGCTTGTAGAGTCCGACGAGCTTCTTCCAGTCTTCTGCGGTCAGTTCGGTGTCGAGACTGTAGGCGTTGGCATCCTTGTGCTCGGCCAGGATGTCCTCGAAAAGGTGATGCTCGATGCCGAGCACCACATTCGAATACATGGTGATGAAGCGGCGATAGGAATCGTAGGCGAAACGCGGGTCGCCGGATCGCTTGGCAAGCGCCTCCACGGTTTCGTCATTGAGGCCGAGATTGAGCACGGTATCCATCATGCCAGGCATGGAGGCGCGTGCACCCGAGCGAACCGAGACAAGCAGCGGATTGGTCCTGTCGCCGAAGCCCTTGCCGGTGATCCGGCCGATCTGCGCGAGCGCGGCGTCGACCTCGGCGGCGAGTTCCTTCGGATAGCTCTCGCCATTAGCGTAGTAGTACGTGCAGACCTCGGTCGTGATGGTGAAACCGGGGGGCACCGGCAGGCCCAGATTGGCCATCTCGGCGAGGTTCGCACCCTTGCCGCCGAGCAGGTTCTTCATCTCCGCCTTGCCTTCGGCCTTGCCGCCGCCGAAGCCGTAAACCCATTTCGCCATCATCGACGTCCTAAACAAAAGCCTGAAAACCGGCCCGTCCGGGCCGGCCCCTGGGCGGGGTCTTGGCCGGTTCTTGGCCGGTTTCCGTGTCCGATTCAACCGCGACAAAGGGCTGCCGCGGGTCGTGGTCGGGGTGACCGAAAACCTACCTGAACAGGCCGAGCCCAAGCAGGCCGATCGCGATCAGGTAGATCGCCACGATAAAGTTCAACAGCCGCGGCATGATCAGGATCAGAACGCCGGCAATCAGGGCGATGATCGGCTGAAGGTGCCCGATAGTAATCGTCATGTCAGTCTCCGTTGGGTGGCGGAACAAGTCGGATCGTCGAGACCGGTTCCAAAAGATGGCAGTGGGTTACGCAGACGCTTGCCTTGACTCGTCGTGGGTGGCGCGGTCCGCTCCGCGCTTCGCTTCGGCCTGAATCAGGGGAGACATCATGCCGAATCTCAACGCGCCCTCACGGGTGGTGTTTCTTATATCGCTGGCGCTGGCGATTCTCGCCCTGCTCGGCGCCCTGGTCATCATTCCGGTCATCACCCAGTACGCATTCTGGCTGGCGATCCTCGCTTATGTCGTGCTCGCGCTCGGCACCATCATGAAGGGAATGTAGCGCGAGTCGCGTCCGTCAGCCTTCTATCTTGGAAAAATCCGCCACGGTGCGGGTGGCTTCGCGGATCCGGTTGAGCAGGATCAGCCGGTTCTCGCGCAGCGCCTTGTCGTCCGCATTGACGGTGACCTTGTCGAAGAACGCGTCGACCGCCGGCCGCAGCTTCGCCATCGCCGCCATGGCGCCGGCGAAATCTTCGTTGGCGTAGGCTGCGCCAGCTTCCGGCGCGATCGCAACCATCGCCTCCGCCAACGCCCTTTCTTCCGGCTCCTTCAACAGCGACGGATCGGGATCGCCGTCATAGCTCCGGCCATCCTTCTTCTCCTCGATCCGCAGGATATTGGCCGCACGCTTGGTGCCGGCGAGCAGGTTCTTGCCGTCGTCGGTTTCGAGGAATTTGGCCAGCGCCTCCACACGCCGCACGATGGTGACGAGATCGTTCTCGCGCTCGACAGCGAGAACCGCATCGGCGAGATCGTGCCGCGCGCCCTGCTCGCGCAGCTGCACCTTCAGGCGATCGGCGAAGAAGTCGCGCAGATCCGAGCCGGTCATCGCGTCAAAGCTCAGCTTCAGGCCCGACAGGTCGTCAGCGCCCTTTGAGGCTTCGCCGACGAACTCCTTCATGAAGGACTTGCCCTGCTCGAGATAGCCCTCGGTCGCGAGTGCAAACAACTCGCTGAGATTGAGACGCAGTTCGTTCGAGAGGATGATGCGGATGACGCCCAGCGCGGCACGGCGCAGCGCATAGGGGTCTTTCGAGCCGGTGGGCTTTTCGTCGATCGCCCAGAACCCGACCAGGGTATCGATCTTGTCGGCGAGCGCGACGGAAATCGAAACCGGATCGGCGGGAACGAGATCGCCCGGTCCAACCGGCTTGTAATGATCCTCGCAGGCATGGGCGACGGCGTCGTCCTCGCCTTGCGCCAGCGCATAATATTTCCCCATCAGGCCCTGCAATTCGGGGAATTCGCCGACCACCTCGGTGAGCAGATCGGCCTTGGCGAGCGTCGCCGCGCGCTCCGCCTTGATCGGATCGGCGTTGATCATCGGCGCCAGCAGGCCCGCCAGCCGCACGATGCGGGTAATCCGCTCGGCCTGGGTGCCGAGCTTCTGGTGGAACACGATCTGCGCGAATTTCGGCAGCCGGTCTTCCAACCGCGTTTTCAGATCGGTCTCGTAGAAGAATTTCGCGTCCGACAGCCGCGCGCGGATCACGCGCTCGTTGCCGGCGACGATCTCCTTGCCGCCGTCCACGGCCTCCATGTTGGAAACAAGGATGAAGCGCGGCGCGAGTTTCGCGCTTTGCGGATCGCGCACCACGAAGCACTTCTGGTTGTTGCGGATGGTGGTGCGGATCACCTCCGGCGGGATCGCGAGGAAGCTCGGATCGAATGAGCCCATCAGCACTACCGGCCATTCCACCAGACCGGCGGTTTCGGCCAGCAGGCCTTCGTCCTCGATCAGCTCATGGCCCTGCGCGAAGGCGAGATTTTTTGCTTCGGTCGAGATGATTTCGCGGCGCCGCTCCGGATCGACGATAACCTTCGCCTTTTCCAGCTTGGTCATCCAGTCGTCCTGGCGGCGCACGTCGATCGGGCCCGGCGACAGGAAGCGGTGGCCATAGGTGACGTTGCCGGACGTCACATCGCCCAGCGTGAACGGGATGACCTGCGGGTCCTCGGTCTCGGGGCCGAAGGTGGCGACGATGGCATGCAGCGGACGCACCCAGGTGAGCGCCCCCGGTTGCGCGGATTGGCGCCCCCAGCGCATGGATTTCGGCCAGGGAAACTTGCGGGCAATATCCGGCAGGATATCCGAGAGCACCTCGATCGCATCGCGGCCCGGCTTCTCGATCACCGCCACATAGAACTCGCCCTTCTTCGGGTCCTTCTCGATCTTCGCCTGGTCGAGCGAGGTCAGCCCCGCGCTCTTCAGGAAGCCCGCGACTGCCGCCTCCGGCGCGCCGATACGCGGCCCCTTCTTCTCCTCGCGGATGTCCTTCTGCCGCGCGGGCACGCCATGGACCGCCAGCGCAATCCGGCGCGGGGTCGCGAAAGCCTTCGCGCCCTCATAGACGAGACCTTCCTCGACCAGCCGGTCGGTGACGAGCTTCTTCAGATCATCCATCGCGCGCTGTTGCATGCGCGCGGGGATTTCTTCGGAAAAGAATTCGAGCAGAAGATCGGGCATGTGACTATTGTTCGCTCGATAAGCGTTTCTGAATCGCGGTCTGATACAGGCCGATCAGTTCTGCGACGCTGATGCTGAAAGCGCCCGCGCCATCGGAAGCGATCGAGGACAGCCAGTTTTTGCGCAGCTGTTCGAAACTCGCGGTGGGCTCCGACGAGCCGACATTTTCCAGAAGGCAGGCATCGAGCCCCTCCGGCATCATCGGCGCATGATCGATCCCAAGTATTTGCGTGCCGCCGCTCGCGGGATCGCGGACCGGCATGCCGGTGACGCAGATCGAGACGATCAGACCGAGTCCCTCCACATCATCCAGCGCCCCGATGATCGTGCGCGATTCCGGAAGCGGCGCATCCGCAAAGGTCCAGACCTGACCGACCGCATAGCGGCTGTCCGTCAGCATTGCGGTCATGCCCCGCCGGCTTCGGTGGCGAGCCAGGCGGCGCCGCAGGCCTTTGCCAGTTCGCGCACGCGCAGGATGTAGCTCTGCCGCTCGGTGACGGAGATCACGCCGCGGGCGTCGAGCAGATTAAAGACGTGGCTTGCCTTGATGCATTGGTCATAGGCAGGCAGCGCCATCAGGTGCCGGCTTCGGTCACCGTCCGCCCATCCCGCATCAAGGTATTTCTGACAGGCCGCTTCCGCCATCTTGAATTGCGCGAACAGCATGTCGGTATCGGCGTGTTGGAAATTGTGCCGCGAATATTCCTGCTCGGCCTGCAGGAACACGTCGCCATAGGTGACCTTCTTGTCGCCGCTCTGTCCGTTGAAATTGAGGTCATAGACCCGCTCCACGCCCTGCACATACATGGCGAGACGCTCGAGCCCGTAGGTCAATTCACCTGCAACTGGTGCACATTCAAAACCCGCGACTTGCTGGAAGTACGTGAACTGGCTCACCTCCATGCCGTCGCACCAGCATTCCCAGCCCAATCCCCAGGCGCCCAGCGTCGGGCTTTCCCAGTCGTCCTCCACGAAGCGGATGTCGTGGACCTTCGGATCGATACCGATGGCATAAAGCGATTTCAGATAGAGGTCCTGCAGGTCGTCGGGCGACGGCTTCAGGATCACCTGGAACTGGTAATAATGCTGCAGCCGGTTCGGATTCTCGCCGTAGCGGCCGTCCTTCGGCCGCCGCGACGGCTGCACATAAGCCGCGTTCCAGGGCTTCGGTCCGAGCGCCCGCAGCGTGGTCGCCGGGTGGAAGGTCCCCGCGCCGACTTCCATGTCATAGGGCTGCAGGATCACGCAGCCATGATCGGCCCAGTAGCGCTGGAGCGCGAGAATGAGGCCCTGAAAGGAGCGCGTAGGCTCCGAGGCCAAAGCTGTATCGGAGACGGACATTTCGGGCGGAATCCGAGGGGTTTTGTGCTGCGCGGTTGTCCTATCGGCCGGGCCGGAACCGGTCAAGGAATTCACCGGATGAAAGCCGCCAAACCCTGCCAAATACTGCCGCAAACCATTGAAATAGAGGGGCCGGTTCGTCATGGTGGCGAGCTGGCGGTTGTTGGGGGGCTTCGGCCCGCCGGTGGGGGGTCAATGGCAAAGCCGACTGTCATTATCGTTGGTGCCGACAAGGGCGGCGTGGGCAAAACCACGGTCTCGCGCACCATTCTTGACTATTTTACCGCTCGCAATGTGCCGATCCGGGCCTTCGACACCGAATACCCCAAGGGGACGCTGAAGCGCTTCCACCCCGACATCACCGAGGTTGTGGACGTGACCCAGGTCCCCGACCAGATGAAGATCTTCGACACCCTGTCGGACGCCAAGGTGACGCTGATCGACGTGCGGGCCGGCCTGCTCTCGACCACGCTGGCGGCGCTGCGCGATATCGGCTTCCTGGAAACCGTCAAGCGCGGGCAGATCGCGCTCGGCGTCGCCCACATCGTCGGCCCCTCGATCGCCTCGCTGAACGAGATCGCCGACATCGCGCCGTTCGTGACCGACGGCAAATATTATCTGGTCAAGAATTTCATCAACGAGACCAGCTTCTTCGACTGGGACCAGACCACTTACGACACCTATTTCAAGAAGGTGAAGGACGCGGTCGATATCACGATCCCGAAGCTTAACGAGATGGCCTACGAGCAGGTCGAGCTTGCATCGGTCCCGTTCGTCACTTTCGTCGCCAATAAGGGTCCGCGCGACGCGCCGGCGAATTACTCCTTCGTGCTGCGTGGCTATGTCCGGCACTGGCTCGGCAATGTGTGGGCCGAATTCGACCGGGTAAAGCTGGCGGACCTTGTGGGTCCGGCCATCACGCCCGCCGGCAAGGCGAACGAAAAAGGGCTTGCCGGCCGCGCCGCAGCGATCCACGACCAGTCACGCAGCGAGCGAAGCTGACGGCGCGCGCTCCTCGCTACAGGGGCGGCACTATCCCGGTACGTCCGCGGTGAGTTCCTTGTCATGTCGTCGCGGCAAAAAGCCATCTATATCGTCTGCTCGCCACGCCAGCGCGTTGGCAAGACGTTGGTCGCACGGGCGCTGACCGAATTCATCCTCGCGGACGGGCGCGCCGCAATCGCCTTCGACGTCAATCCGAACAACACCGCGCTGTACGGCTTCCTGCCGCGCAACACCGCGCGCGCCGACCTCGACACCACCCGCGGCCAGATGGCGCTATTCGACGAACTGATCGCCGAGGACGAGGTGGTCAAGGTCATCGACCTTGGCGATCAGGCGTTCGAGAAGTTCTTCACCCTGCTGCGTCAGATCGGACTCACCGAGGAGGCGCAGCGTCGCGGTATCAACGTGGTGACGCTGTTCATCGGCGATCCCGATCCGCGCTCTTCGAAAAGCTATGCCCGGACCTATGAGAGCCTGCCGCAAATGGCGCTGGTGCCGGTGCACAACGAATTCGTCGCGAACATGCAGGATTACATGCGGGACTTTCCGAGCCCGGTGCCGCGGGAGCGGCCGGTTCGCTTTCCGGTGCTCAGCCCGTTCCTGAAGTCGGTCGTCGAACGGCCGGGCTTTTCATTCGACGATTATCTCGATCGCCACACTGGCCCGCGCACCGAACTGCACGAATGGATCGACCGCGTGTTCGTGGAATTCCGCGAACTCGATTTGCGGCTGCTGCTGCGAGAACTGAAATCGTCGCTCGTGCCGCCGCGATGATCCGGGCGAAGGCCCCTGCCCGCTCCGATCAATGCCCCTCAAACGTCACCAGCGTGCGCACCGGCACATCCAGCGCGCGCAGCTTCGCGGCGCCGCCGAGATCGGGAAGATCGACCATGAACACTGCGGCGACAACCTCCGCCCCCATCTGTCGCAGGAGCTTCACCGCGCCTTCCGCCGTGCCGCCGGTCGCGATCAGGTCGTCCACGAGAATGACGCGCTCGCCCTTCGTCACCGCGTCTTCATGCATCTCCATCTCGTCGATGCCGTATTCCAGCGAATAGGCGACGCGCACGCTCTTGTGCGGCAGCTTGCCCTTCTTGCGGATCGGAATGAAGCCGGCGGAAAGCTGATGCGCGATGGCGCCGCCGATGATGAACCCCCGCGCCTCGATGCCGGCGATCTTGTCGATCTTCAGGCCGGCCCAGGGCTGCACCAGTTCGTCGACGGCGCGGCGAAACGCACGCGCGGACCCAAGCAGGGTCGTGATGTCGCGAAACATGATGCCGGGCTTGGGATAATCCGGAATGGTCCGGATCGCGGCCTTGAGGTCGTTTTCGAGCACGGGGCTGTTCATGTCGGTATCGGTCTCTTTGAATGGTCTCGGCGGGCGGGCGCAATGTGACCAAGCCGGGCGCCATGCGCAACCGGCTTGATCCGCCGAGACGCCGATGGCTATTCCCGCAACTTGGCCAGGATGGCGCCGATGACGTTGGAGTAATCATCGGTCCAGACCCATTGGTCCTCGTCGGCCTCCTGCTCGACCCATTTTTCGTTCTTGGCGAGCGAGCCGAAATCCTCGTCGCGGCGCGCCACCGCCACCACCAGCGAGCCGAAAATGTGGTTCTCGTCGTCATAACCCTCGTCGGAATCGCCGGCGCGGGACACCAGGTCGTTCGCCTCCGCGACGCCGGCGACCACCGGAGCGAGCGTCATATGCTTGTTCGAGATGTGCATCAGGATCATGCCATCCGGCTTGATCTTGTCCTTGAAGATCGCCATCGCTTCCTTGGTCAGGAGATGCGTCGGGATGGCGTCAGACGAAAACGCGTCGATGATCAGGATGTCGTATTGGCCGTCCGGCGAGTCCGCGAGCGTGAGCCGCGCGTCGCCGATCACGATTTTCGCGTCCGGCGCGCATTCGGACAGGAACGTGAAGCGCCTGATGTCCTTCGCGATCTGTACGACCGTCGGATCGATTTCGTAATACGTCAGTTGATCGCCCGGCTTCATCTGGCAGGCCAGCGTGCCAGTGCCGAGTCCCACGACCGCGACATTGATCGGCCCGCCGCGCTTCTCGCGTGCCGCCACGAGGCCCTGCGCCATCGGTGAAAGGTCGTGGTAATAGGTGATCGGCGTCGGTCGTCCGGTTACCGGGCGGCCATCGGGGTGACGGATACGCTGGGCACCGTGCTCGATGGTGCCGTGCTTCAGAATCCGGAACTGGCCGGCGTCCGATTCCATCACCTTGTGCACGCCGAAGAAACTGCGCACGAAATCGCGCTTGCCTGCATCGGCGCCAAACAGCACCACGAACATCAGCGACGCTGCGATCAGTCCGGCGAAGGTCAGCACATAGTGCGAGAAGCCGAATGCCAGCACCAGCAGCGCTGCGACCCAGAGATTGAAGGCGCTTTCGGTGAATTCGTATCGCCAGACATACGAGGCGAACAGCGCGAATGCCGCTCCGGCGATGATCAGCACCCAGGTTGCGATCTCGAGCTTGCTGCGCGGCCAGGCGAGACCCGGCCGGCACAACGCGGCGAGGATGATGAGCAGCGGATATTCCGCGACCCATGAGAACAGATGCTGGGCGATCAATCCCGCGAAGATGCCACCAATCACTCCGCCCAGCGACAGGTAGAGATAGAACGAGGTCAGATAGCGCGCCGGCGGGCGTCGCCTCGCCAGTTCGCCGTGGCACATCAATGCCAGAACGAAGAAGCCGACGAGGTTGAGCGCAATCAGCACCACGATCTGATCGGCGGCCCCGAGCGCGAGCGACACCACCAGCATGATCACCGCAAGCGGCGCGATGAAGGTTACGAACCTGTGCGGCAGGATCGGTCGCGACTGGAACGCGATCACGAAGGTTGCGAGATAGAGCGCCAGGGGTACCACCCACAGGAACGGCGCAGCGGCTACGTCAGTCGAAATATGCGCAGTAATGGCGATCAGGAGCGCAGACGGCACCGCGGCAAGCGCGATCCAGATCAGCGCATCGCGGAACGTCGGCGGCGCGGCGTCATCGGTCGCGATGTCCGGCAGCGCATCGCGCGAGCGCAAAAGGAACACGCCACACAGGGCGATCAGCAGGATCAGCGCATAGAAGCCGACCGTCCACCCCATCGTCTGCTGGGGCAGGCGCGTGAACGGCTCGATCGCGAACGGATAAGCGAGCAGCGCCAGGAAGCTGCCGACATTGCTCGCGGCGTAAAGGAAGTAAGGGTCTTTCGCCTGCGGATGGCCGGTGCGCGCGAACCAGGCCTGAAGCAGCGGCCCGTTGGCGGACAACGCGAAGAACGGCAATCCGATCGAGGCGGCGAACAGGCCGAGCAGCCAGAACTCCTGGCCGGCGGCCGGCGGGCGGCCCCAGCCCGCCGCGATCCCGAGCGGTAGCGCGAATACCGCCACCACCATCACCACCAGATGCACCGCGACCGAAATCCGGCCCGGCACCAGCCTGGTCAGCGCATGGGCATAGGCATAGCCGGCCAGCAGCATCGCCTGGAAGAAGACCATGGCCACCGACCAAACCGCTGGCGTGCCGCCAAGCTTGGGCAGCACCATCTTGGCGAAAAGCGGCTGGACCGCGAACAACAGCGCGGCGCTGACGAAGATCGCAGCCGTGTAGGTGACAAGCAGAAGCCTGAAGGAGGACGTGTTGGCCGGCATGGGGAATGCTCTGAGACGGGCGAGAGTTCAGTTCCATCCGGGTGTCGCCGGCCGGACGGGGACTTATAGCGTACCGAAACCTGCACGCCTCATGAATTTGCCGTTCACCGGTTCAGGATTCGCCCAGCCACGGCGTCGAGCTTCTTCACGAGTGCGGGATCGCGTGCATCGGGCGCGGTGATGATGGCGGAATCCAGCGCCCGGTCGGAACCGATCGGGCATGGCTCATGCTCACGGGGGAAGTCGCGGGCGAGCCGCCCGACCAGGCGTTTCGCCTTCTCCGCATTGGCGGTCAGCACTGCGATGATATCGGACACGGTGACGGCATCGTGGTCGGGATGCCAGCAGTCGAAATCGGTCACCATGGCGACGCTCGCGTAACAAATCTCGGCCTCGCGGGCGAGCTTCGCCTCCGGCATGTTGGTCATGCCGATCACCGAATAGCCGAGTTGCTGATAGGTCAGGCTCTCGGCCAGCGTCGAGAATTGCGGTC
>CAZXJZ010000086.1:0-18153 GCA_964641065.1 uncultured Hyphomicrobiales bacterium
TGCTACTGGTTGAGCAGAACGCATTCCATGCGCTGCGGCTGGCACATCGCGGCTATGTCATGGTCAACGGCCAGATCACGATGTCAGGGACCGGACGCGAACTCCTCGACCGGCCAGAAATCCGCGCTGCCTATCTCGAAGGCGGCCGCCGGGACGCGGGATAGACGGCGATGCTCAACACGATTGCCCACCTCTTCTACGAAGAGGATTCCTTCTTCGTCTTCCTGCTGGTCACCATCATCCTGGGCGGCGGTGCCGCGTTTCTGAGCGGTCGGGCCATTGCGCTGACCTGGCGGCCGTGGTGGCAGGTGGCGGCCTATATGCTGGTGCTGGGCGGCGCGGTGCGGTTTTTCCACATGGCCCTGTTCGATGGCCACCTTCTAACCCTGCATTACTACGTCGTGGATACCGCATTCTGCATGATGTTCGGCTTCTGGGGCTACCGCATGACCCGGGCCGGGCAGATGGCCGAGCAATATGGCTGGCTGTATAGCCGCGCGGGAATGATCAACTGGGCAAAAAAAAGGCCCGCGCCAAACGCCGCAGCCGCGAAATCCGGCTGACCTTTTCCGCGCTTTGTCGTTAAATCGCATCCGCGGCGGGCCGGACTCACACGTCCGGCAGAAACCCGCCAAATCCTTACCAGGGGAGTTTCGAATGAAACGGATCACCGCGCTCGGATCGGCGCTGACTTTGGCGCTCGGATTGTCCGTGGCGCTGACGGGCAATGCCTCGGCGCAGATCAAGTTCGGCGTTGCCGGCCCGCTCACCGGATCGAATGCCGCCTTCGGCGCGCAATTGAAAAACGGCTTCGAACAGGCGATCGAGGACATCAACGCCGCCGGCGGCATCCAGGGCCAGAAGATCACCGGCGCGGTCGGCGACGATGTCGGCGATCCGAAACAGGGCGTGTCGATCGCCAACAAGTTCTCGGCCGAAGGCGTGAAGTTCGTGGTCGGACACTTCAATTCCGGCGTTACCATGCCCTCTTCTGAAGTCTACCAGGAAAACGGCATCCTCTCGATCACGCCGGCCTCCACCAATCCGCGCGTCACCGAGCGCGGCATGTGGAACGTGTTCCGCACCTGCGGCCGCGACGACCAGCAGGGCGCGGTGGCGGCGGCCTATATCCTCAAGCACATGAAGGACAAGAAGATCGCCATCGTGCATGACAAGACCACCTATGGTCAGGGCCTTGCCGACGAGACCCGCAAGGCGATGAACAAGGGCGGCGTCAAGGAGGTGCTCTACGAAGGCATCAATATCGGCGACAAGGACTTCGCCGCGCTGGTGTCCAAGATCAAGGCATCGGGCGCCGACATGGTCTATTGGGGCGGCCTGCATACCGAAGGCGGCCTTTTGGTTCGCCAGATGCGCGACCAGGGCGTGAAAGCGGTGCTGTTCGGCGCCGACGGCATCACCTCGGATGAGTTCGCCTCGATCGGCGGCCCGGGCGTCGAAGGAACGCTGATGACCTTCGCGCCGGACCCGCGCAAGCGCGCCGAGGCCAAGGCCGTGATCGAAAAATTCCGCGCCAAGAAGTTCGAGCCGGAAGCCTACACGCTCTACAGCTATGCCGCGGTCGAAGTGATCAAGCAGGCGGCGGATGCCGCCAAGTCGCTCGATCCGAAAAAGGTCGCCGACCAGATCAAGTCCGGCCAGACTTTCAAGACCGTGATCGGCGATCTCACCTTCGACAAGAAGGGCGACATCACCCGCCCCGATTACGTGGTCTATGTCTGGTAGAAGGGCGCCGACGGCATGATCACCTACGAGGAACTGCCGGCGAACATGCAGGGTTCGTAAGCCTCTCACTCAATTCAAGTCAGGAAAGCCCGCCCTCGCTGGCGGGCTTTTCTTTTGGCAATTGTGTCAGGTCGCCCCGGCACCGCTATTCATTATTTTCTCGAACAGAAACAGGTTCTCTGCATCGGGAAAATCGTCCGGGCCTGCTTCGTGTGGACCGGAATGATGGGAATTATAGAACTCGACGATCTTGAAGCCGCAGCGGTTCAGGTAGAAATGGATGTTCCGCTTCTCAAAGTATGGTGTGACCGTGCGCCAAACGCGGGTTTGTGAATGCCGCGCTTCGATGGCCGCCCAAGCATTCCGACCGACACCCCCTCCCTGTTGATCGGACTTAACGAAAAACAGGTCGAGAGAGTTTTCGTTGCTTGACGGATCGATCGTCAGGACGCACCCGCCGACACGATCCTTACCGCGCAATATTTGTAGAACCTCGATGTTGGGTCCTGACATGGCGCGATCGAGCTCGCTGTCGGAAGGGATTGGTCCGTTGGACAACGGACCAAATTCCGAGATTACTGCTTCGGAAAAAGAAGTTTGCAGTTCGCTTTTGAACGCCGCGTAATCGGCGGGGTCAAGTACCGCCAGCGAAAGAGGTGCAGTTGTCATGCGCGCCTCGTAATCTCGACCAATGGCAATTTCGCGGCGCTGGCCAGTGAGGCGTGGGAGGCCGTAAGCCACGCGCCGGAGCGAACCCATCGAACCTGCTCGGCAAGCTTTTGCTATCCAACTGCGCTTGGGCCCCAAGACGTTGATCGTCGCCTTTGCGAACGCGGCCGCGCCTTCCTGCTGCAGATTATGCCGATGCCACCGTCGACCTGCCGGTGCTCGTAGCGGCCGGTGAGCCTGTCCGCATGCGTAGCGACCGCTCACATTGGCGGACATCTCGGGTTCTGCCGGAAAACGGTACCGCGATGCTTCATTCCGGGACCAAATCACTCTACACCCTCCCCATGCCCGATTTCTCCCCGCAGCAGGATTCCGCGCTCCGCGCCGTCGCCGACTGGCTCAAGGCCAAGCCCGGAAAGGGCTCGACGCCGCAATTGTTTCGGCTGTTCGGCTATGCCGGCACCGGCAAGACCACGCTGGCGCGGCACCTGGCCGAGAGCGTCGACGGCCGGGTCTCCTATGCCGCCTTCACCGGGAAAGCGGCGCTGGTGATGCGCGCCAAGGGCTGCGCCGGCGCCTCCACCATCCATTCGCTGATCTACAAGGCGCGCGAGAGCAGCGAGGAAATCCCCAGCTTCGAATTGTGGGACGATGCGCCCGCCTCCAAGGCCAAGCTGATCGTCATCGACGAATGCTCGATGGTGGATGCCGAACTCGGCCGCGACCTGCTCTCGTTCGGCATTCCGGTTCTGGTGCTGGGCGATCCGGCGCAGCTGCCGCCGATCCAGGGCGCCGGCTTTTTCACCGAAGCCGAGCCCGACGCGATGCTGACCGAAGTGCATCGCCAGGCGCAGGACGACCCGATCGTGCGCCTGTCGATGATGGTACGCGAAGGCGAACGGCTGGAGCCCGGCCGCTATGGCGACACCGAGATCGTGCTGCGCTCCGATTTCGATCCCGACCGCGTGCTCGAAGCCGACCAGATCCTGGTCGGCCGCAACAATACCCGCCGCGCCTATAACACGCGGCTGCGCGAGCGGCTCGGCCGCGAGGAAGGTTTGCCGGTGTCGGGCGACAAGCTCGTCTGCCTGCGCAACAATCGCAAGAAGGGCCTGTTCAACGGCGGGCTGTGGCAGGTGAAGGAACGCGCCGCCGGCAAGTCCGGCGGCATCATCACCATGCGGATCGTGCCGGATGCGGACCTCTCGGGCGCCGCGCTGGGCATCAAGGGGCTGAAGGTCTCGGTGCGGCGCGAATGCTTCCTCGGCGGCATCGAGAATTACGACTGGCCGCAGCGCAAGAAATACGACGAATTCGATTACGGCTATGTGCTGACCGTGCACAAGGCGCAAGGCTCGCAATGGGACGACGTGGTGCTCTTCGACGAGAGCTTCGCCTTCCCCGACAGCCGCGCGCGCTGGCTCTATACCGGCATCACCCGCGCCGCGAAGAAGCTGACGCTGGTGGTGACGTGAGCGCATCTTCGCGGCAAACGCCATGACGAAGGATCCGACTTGAGCGCGCCAGAGGTCTCGCACAGTCCCACGTCAGGTCGCGGCAGCGAAGCGGTCTTCTACCTGATCGCCGTTGCCGTCGGCGCCGCGGCGGGATTGATCGGGACGGTGTTCCATTTCGGCGTCGACCGGCTGCTGACATGGCCGCAAGCCCTGCGGGCTGCGCTCGGCATCGATGGCGGCGCATTCCTCCTGCTCGCAGGCATGGTCGCGGCCGCGATGTGCGTCGCCTCGGTGTGGCTGGTCCGCACCCTCGCGCCGGAGGCAGCCGGTTCCGGCGTGCAGGAGGTCGAGGGGGCGATGGAGGGGCTGCGCGAGGTGCGCTGGCGCCGGGTGCTGCCGGTGAAGTTTTTCGGCGGCCTGCTCTCGCTCGGCTCCGGGCTGGTAGTCGGCCGTGAGGGACCGACCATCCATATGGGCGCGGCGATTTCGCAGGGCTTTTCCGAATGGTTGCGGCTTCCATCACGCGAAGGCCGCGGATTGCTCGCGGCCGGTGCGGCCGCGGGACTGACGGCGGCGTTCAGCGCACCGCTCGCCTCGATCCTGTTCGTGATCGAGGAAACGCGCCGGCAATTTCCCTATTCGCTGAAGACCTATACCGGCGTGATGCTGGCGGCGGTCACAAGCGCCGTCGTCACCGAAGCGCTGGCCGGCCGCCGACCGTTCATGGCGCTGGCGGTGCCGGACACGCCGCTCCTATGGCTGCCCGCCTTTGTCGTTCTCGGGATCATGCTCGGCGTTCTCGGCGTCGTCTTCAACCGCGCGCTGATCTGGTCGATGGATGCAAGCCTCGCGATCGGCCGCCGCCTGTCCTTCTATATCGTGCCCGCCGTGGTCGGCTTCGCAGTCGGCGTGCTGCTGATCGTGCGGCCCGAGGCGACCATGGGCGGCGACAATCTCGCGGTCCGGATGGTCGGCGAAAACCTGCCGCTGACGGTCATGGCCATCGTCGTGGTCACCCGTTTCGTCATGACCATGGCGAGCTATTCGACCGGCGTGCCGGGCGGCATCTTCGCGCCGATCCTCGCACTCGCGACCGCCGTCGGGCTGCTCTACGGCATTCTCCTGTCGGCGCTGCTGCCGCTTCCGGCGGGGACGGAAGCCGCCTTCGCGGTCGCCGCGATGGGGGGTCTGTTCGCGGCCGCCGTGCGCGCGCCACTGGTTGGGATCGTGCTGGTGGCGGAACTGACCGGCGCCTGGTCGATCCTGGTGCCGACGATCATTACCTGCCTGTTCGCCAATTTCATCGCCGACTGGCTGGGCGGCCGCCCGATCTACGAAGTGCTGCTCGAGCGCACGCTTGCGCTCGCAGGCCAGGCGGATCCTGCGCGCGCCGCGTTAACGGCAGCCGGCTCGCGACAGATCGGCGGCTGGGATCAGCGGTGATGTTGCCAGGACGCCTTGAGGCGTCTGTTCAGGCAGCCTGGCGCCACAGCAATTTCGAGGCGATCGCTGCGCCCTCCGCAAGTGCGCGCAGTTTGCCCCACTGGATCGACGGATGCACGCGGCGGCCGAACACGCCCTGCGCGAAGCCGCAATCCGTCGAGGCGATCACGCGCTCGCGTCCGACAAGGTTGGCAAGGCGGATGATGCGTTCAGCCACCAGTTCGGGATGCTCGATGACGTTCGTGCAATGGCTGACGATACCGGGCAGCAGGACCTTGCCATCGGGCAGCGTGACGTTTTCCCAAACGCGCCATTCGTGTTCGTGCCGCGGATTGGCCATCTCGAGCGAGTAACCGCCGGCATTCACGCGCAGCACAAGATCGACGATGTCCTTGAGCGGCACGTCATTCGAGTGCGGACCGTTCCAGCTTCCCCAGCACACATGATACCGGATCTTGTCGGACGGCAGCCCCTTCAGCGCGTGGTTGAGCGCTTCGACGCGCAATTCCGCCCACTTGCGATAGGCTGCAAAGCCATCGCGTGGCGCAATCACATCGTAGTAACTGGCAAGGAAAGCGTCGTCGATCTGAACGTCGAGCCCCGACTCGATAATCGCCCTGTATTCGTCGCGCAAGGCGTCGGCGACTGCGAACAAGAATTCCTCGTCACTCTTGTAGTATTCATCGACCCGCGACGGCGCGGCGCTTGCCGGCGCAACGACTGGCAGGAATCCGGTCACGCCCGGCGCGCGGGAGAGCGCCTGTTTCAGCCGCGCAATGTCTGACTTGACGCCCGCGTCCTTGTACGAGATCGGCCCGACGATCGCGATGATGCCGATATTCTCGAGGCTCTTGCCGAGGCCCGCGCGTCCGTATGACGCTTCGTATTCCTGGTAGAAGTCCTTGAAGTCCTGCCGGTCCTTGCCGACCGCGGCGCTGCGGCTGACGGAATCCGGCGCGGGCCGGCGCTCGAAGCCCGCGAGCCGCTCGACCACATAATGCGACCAGCTCGTCAGCTTCGGGAACTCTCCGTCGCTGACGATGTCCACGCCGGCGCGAGCCTGATCGCGCACGACGTCATCGACCGCAGATTGCAGCGCACCGGACAGATCGCCTTCGCGGATTTCTCCGTTCCGGAAACGCTCCACTTCGGACAGCAGCGCCTCCGGGCGCACCAGGCTGCCGACATGCGTGGTCAGGATCCGGTCTGCCGATCTCATGCTCGTTCCTCCGCTTGAACTTTTCAGCGAGAGTAGACGTCGGCAAAGAGGGACTCAACCCGATCGGGTTTCGCTGAATTCGTCGCGAAACGAAAGCGCGAGGTTGTTGGGCAGAGCGTTCACACGCGGACCATCGCCCACTGTCGCGGGCGATGGCATGGCCGACGGATCGCAGGCGCGAGACTAGTGCTGTACTACTGCATGAACCAGCCGTGGCTGACCACCAGCGACTGTCCGGTCATCACGTTGCTCTTGGCACCGGCGAAGAACAGCACCGCGTCGGCGACGTCGTCGGTCGTGGTGAACTCGCCGTCGACGGTGTCCTTGAGCATGACGTTCTTGATCACCTGCTCTTCGGTGATGTTCAGTTCCTTGGCCTGCTCCGGGATCTGCTTCTCGACCAGCGGGGTGCGCACGAAACCGGGGCACACGACATTGGCGGTGACGTTGTGTTCGGCCCCCTCCTTCGCCAGCACCTTGGCAAGCCCGATCAGTCCGTGCTTGGCGGTGACATAGGGCGCCTTCAGCTTGGAGGCCTCCTTGGAATGCACCGAGCCCATATAGATCACGCGTCCGTAATTCGCGGCATACATGTATTTGAGGCAGGCCCTGGTGGTCAGGAACGCGCCGTCGAGATGGATTGCCAGGAGCTTCTTCCAGTCCGCATATGGGAAATCGACCAGCGGCTTCACGATCTGGATGCCGGCATTGCTGACGAGGATATCGATCTTGCCGTATTTGGCGATGGTGTCGGCGACGCCCTTGTCGACCTGCGCCTCGTCGGTCACGTTCATCGCGACCGCAAAAGCGTCGCCATGCTTCGCCTTGATCTCGTTCGCGGTCGCCTGCGCGGCATCGAGATTGAGGTCGGCGATGACGGGAATGCCGCCTTCGGCCGCAAAGCGGAAAGCGATCTCCTTGCCGATGCCGCTCGCCGCACCGGTCACCATCGCCACTCTTTTATCAAAACGGGCCATCGCAATCGTCCTCTTGTTTATTTGAGATAGTCGTACACGACCTCACCGAGGCCGAGCGTCAGGTCCGCGATGTAATGCGTGCCGGACACCACTTCGCGAACCGGCAGCCGGTTCACGTCGCACATCGCGTGATCGAACAATTGCAGCGCAGCCGGTCCCGACCACGCGCCCTTCAGCGTCACGTCCTCCATGTAATAGCGGACCAGTTCGCAGATGCGCGGCGTGCAATCGACATGCGGGATGATCTTGATCATGAAGGCCGGCTTCGCCATCGCCTTCTTCAGCGGATCGAGCGGCAATTCGCGATGCTTGTAGCCCATGGTCGCGGTCACGCAGAGCACCGAACCGTAATGCAGCGTGCCGACCAGCGTTTCCTGCTCGTGCGAAATCTTGGGCGTCGCCAGCTTCTTCGGGAAGCCCCAGATCTCGCGCCCGCCGGCGATCGGCGAATTGTCGTCGAGATACATGGCGTGGACGTAGCCGCCTTCCTGCACCTCGCCGGACGGCGTCTTGAAGCGCACCGGGATCACCTGCCCGGTCTCGGTATAGTCGCCGAAGCCGGTCGAATCCGGCATGCGGATGAATTCGTAGGCGACCGTGTCGCCGATCACTTCCAGCGGCTCGGGCACAACCTCGCGCAGCTTCTCCGGATCGGTCCTGTAATTGATGACAACGAATTCGCGGTTGTAGAATTTATACGGCGGCTTCGGATAGGCCGGATCGTTCAGCGGCATCGCAAAGGCTTTCGCCTTGACGTCGGCAATCTTCATGGAAACGCTCGCTGCTCAATGGTTGTCGGGATCGTGCGGGTCGCTCTTGTCGAATGTCGCGACACCGTATTTGTCGGACGGCCGCTGCAGCACCTCGGAACTGCTCAGGCTTCGCGCGGTATCGCTGTAACCGGCAGCCCAGTGCTCCTCCATCATCGCGCGGGAGAACAGATAGTCCTTGGACGTGCCTTCGTACTTCTTCGAGCGATAGATCAGGTGCACGATGTTGTAGACCGTCTCGTCGGCCTCGCTGCGCAGCAGCGCCAGGTCGGGATCGTTATCCAGCACGCTCTGGTCGGGCACCATCTGCACCAGCCGTTGCGCCGCGCGCCGCAGCCGCTGCATCTTCCTGAACTGGTCGGTATTGGCCCGCGTGCGGCTCGAATAGCGTATTTCCTTCTGGCGGACATCGAGGCCGATAATGTCCTGGGGCAACTCGCCGGTCGCGCTCCAGAGATCGACCTGGAATGCCAGCGTATCCATGCGCGGCCGCGTGCTCAGCACCCACTCGAGCGGGGTGTTGGAGAGCAGCCCGCCGTCCCAGTAGAAGTCCTCGCCGATCCGGGTCGCCGGAAAGCCGGGCGGCAAGGATCCGCTCGCGATCACATGATCGGCGGTGATCGGCTCTTCCTCGGAATCGAAATAGCGCATGTTGCCGGTGCGGACATTGACCGCGCCGACGCAAAGTCGCATCGCCTTGGCGTTAATCCGGTCGAAATCCACCAGCGAATGAAGCGTCGCGCGCAACGGACTGACGTCGTAGAAGCTCTCGGTCTCGGGGCGCAGGCCCGACCACATGTAAAATGGCATGGTCCGCGGGACGAAGAAGCCGGGCGCGCCGCCCAGCATATTGCTCATGGCGTAGGTGCGATTGACGGCGAGATGCATCAGATCGCCGCCATTCGCGAGCATGCTCAGCATCGGCGCCATCAGCGGCAGAGCCGTGGGCGGCGGCTCGGTGACGGTCTCCCAGAATGTCCGCAGCGCCGCGACACGCCGCTCCGGCGCATTGCCGACGATCAGCGCCGCATTGATCGCGCCGATCGAAATGCCGGCGACGCAATCCGGATGCAGATTGGCCTCGGCCAGCGCCTGATAGACCCCGGCCTGATACGAGCCCAGCGCGCCGCCGCCTTGCAGCAGGAGCGCGATCCGCTCGAATGGCGGCCTTTCCTTGACGGGCACGATTCGGTGTTCAGTCATTGGCCGCGTTTCGGACGTATGTCAGGGCCGGCGTCGGACCCGTTCCGCGCCTGGCTGCGTTTATCGCTGGTCGCAGCGGCTGCGCGGACCTGGTCCCGCCGAAGTCCGGCACCATAGGTACTGGGGATCAACGATTGGTTTAAGCCCTGGCCGATTCCGGTGACGCGGCGATGTCGCCGCGGATGAATCGGCTCGATGTGCAGGGCGTGCCTGAAAGTGCACGAAAAACGTGCAGATCAGCGAGCGTCGCGCTTTGCCTGCGAGCGCGCAGCGGCCTTGCGCAGACGGCCGCGCTCCATCGGATCGATCAGCTGCTGCCGCTTCTGACTGCGAATGTTGCGCATCCCGGCATGGGCCTGCCGGCTGTTGAACGGCGCGCCGCCATTTCCGCTCTCGCTCGCCTGCTTCATCGCCAGCGCCTTCTTCGCGCTCCCGACCTGGTCCAGCGCCGCGCTCATCCGCCGGCGCCGCTCGATCTCGCTGTTGAGCCGCCGCACCGCCATCGCCAGCACCGCGAGTTTGGTCTTCGAGCCGGCATCGGACGTCGACGGCGACGCACCGCGTGGCGCGGCCTTGCGGCGAATCTCGCGCCGCCGCTGGTTCGCCTGCGTCTTCGCCTTGTCGCGTCGCTCGCGCACCAGCTTCACCAGATCGGCGAGGTCCTGATCCGACAATTCCTGAAGTGCGGGGTGGTGCGATTTCGCGACGAGGTCGCGCTCGTCGGCATCGAGTGCCCGGGCTTCCTCTTTCTGGGTAATTGCCATGACGTATCAGCCTTCCGGGTCGGAGCGCGTATTCCGGCGCGTCATCGCGTGCGTACCACGCGCGCTGACGTGGTCGCGCTCGGATTTATTCGATGATCGGGCGACGTCCGGATGGGAGGGCCTGTCGCCACCCATCCGGACAGCCTGAGGTGGGCTTAGTAATAATAGCGGCGCGGCGCGTAGTAACGCGGCGCGTAATAACGCGGCGCATAGTAATAGGGACGCGGCGCATAATAGCGCGGGGCGTAATAAGGCGCGTAATAGCGCGGCCGGCGATAGCCGTAGTAATACTGCGCCTGCTCGACATGCGGCACCGCCGCGGCGTTGGCGATAACATCCGCACCGAAACGTGCTTCGGCGCCGGTCGATGCGACGAGCGGCGCCGCGGTGATGCAGACGGCGGCTGCGACGATCATCATGATTTTGCGCATGGTGTTCTCCTGCTGGGGAGCGTTCTTGACGAGTCTCGCGACGAGTCTTTGGACACGTCTTGTGACGAGTCCGGGGACGAGTCTTGGGCGTTGCTCCGGATTTATCATAACAGATAACTGAGCTTTTTAGGGGCGACCATGTTTCACGGTTTAGCGAGTAACCTTTTCAACCGGTGAACAAAAAATCATGTTGGTGGTTCCGCGCCGTGGGCGCCGCAACCCAATGACGAGCCGCGCCGCCTCACCCGATCCGGCCGAGCGCGGGAAATGTTTCCAGCAGCCAGAAACTCATCGTGGTGATGCCTCCGGTGAGAAACATGATTCCCGTCAGCACCAGCAGGCCGCCCATCGCCATCTCGACCTTCTGCATGTGCGAACGAAACCGCGACAGAAACGCTGCGAACGGTTCCGCCGCAAACGCCGCCAGCACGAACGGGATGCCCAGCCCGAGCGAATAGATGGCGAGCAGCCCTGCGCCCTTGGCGACGGTCCCTTCCGACGCCGCAACCGCGAGAATGGCGGCAAGGATCGGCCCGATGCACGGCGTCCACCCGAAGGCGAAGGCCAGCCCCATCACATAGGCGCCCCACAGCCCGATCGGCTTGGCCATGCCGACGCGCTTCTCGCGCAGCAGAAAGCTGATCCGCGTCAAGCCGAGGAAATGCAATCCCATAACGATGATCGCGATCCCGGCGATGGTCGCGAGCACATCGGAATAGGCCCGCAGCAGGCTCCCGATCAGGGTCGCGCTGGCGCCGAGCGCAATGAAGACGGTGGAGAAGCCGGCAACGAACAGACACGCGGCCAACACTGTCTCGCGCCGGACCCGCGGTTCCGGCTCAGCATCGGCCAGGCGTTCCAGCGAGGTGCCCGCGAGATACACGAGATAGGGCGGAACCAGCGGCAGCACGCAGGGCGACAGAAAGCTGATCAGACCCGCGAACAGGGCCGCGAAGATGGAGACGTCCGGCATGGCGCTGTCATGCCCGCCACGCTGCGGCGGCGCAAGCCGGATGGGTCCCCGCTCGCCATGATGTGACCGGTCCGCATGGTTTTGCTATCACGGTCATCGCCGGGCTTGACCGGCGATCCATCACGGGAAAGCGCTGCGGGTACGAGCCTGCGGGCGACCAGCGGAGCAAGCTTGCGCAACCTCATCACCGATGTCGCCGGACTGCAGGTCGGCCATGCCGAGGATGCCGCCCTTGGGTCTGGCTCCACCGCCATTGTGTTCGATGAACCGGCAATAGCCTCCGTCGACATTCGCGGCGGCGGGCCGGGCTCGCGCGAAACCGAATTGCTGGCGGCGCATTCCACGGTCGAACGCGTCGACGCGATCACTTTGTCCGGCGGCTCGGCCTTTGGACTGGACGCGACCTCCGGCGTGCAGGGATGGCTGCACGAGCAGGGCCGCGGCTTTGCCATCGGTTCCGCCCGGGTGCCGATCGTGCCGGGGGCGATCATTTTCGACCTCCTGGCCGGCGGCGACAAGCAATGGGGCCGGTTCTCGCCCTATCGCGAGCTTGGATATCGGGCAGCGGCCGCAGCAGCAGCCGATGTCGCACTCGGCAGTGCCGGCGGCGGCTTCGGCGCCACCACCGCAACCCTGAAGGGCGGCATCGGCTCGGCCTCCGCCGTCACAGCGGATGGGGTGACTGTCGGCGCGCTGGTCGTGGTGAATGCCGTCGGCAACGTCACCATCGGCGACGGCCCGCATTTCTGGGCGGCGCCGTTCGAGCAGAACGGTGAATTCGGCGGCCGCGGCTGGCCGGAGGTCTTTGGTCTCGACGCCCTTGCGGTCCGCACCAAGGGCGGCCCGCGCGAAGCCACCACCATCGCGCTGGTTGCGACCGACGCCATCCTCTCGAAGGCGCAATGCCATCGTCTTGCGGTGATGGCGCAGACAGGATGTGCGCGCGCGATCTATCCGGTGCACACGCCGCTCGATGGCGACATCGTGTTCGCGGCGGCGACCGGACAGAAGCCCCTGCCCGATCCGCTCTTCGCGCTCACCGCGCTCGGTGCGCTTGCCGCCAATGTGCTGGCGCGCGCGATCGCCCGCGGCGTCTATGAGGCGACCGCTTTGCCGTTCGACGGCGCGGTGCCGGCCTGGCGCGACAAGTTCGCGTAAAATCCGACAGATAAACCATCCCGGCAATACAATCGAACCACCGTCTTTCGCCGCGCTTATTTACGGAGCAATAATGATTGCAAGGAAACGCAATCATGTCGGCGAACGTACGACGATTTCCGCCCGGACTCCTTTACCGGCAACAACCCGGCCTCGCGGGTATCCGAGACGCGGTGTATCTGCCCGACCGGCGCGAATTGCAGATCACCTTCAGATCAGGGCGCGCCTTCGCCTATGGCGACGTACCGCAATCGATGTATGACGCGTTCCGGGCGTCGCCGTCGAAGGGCGCGTTCTTCAACATCGCCATCCGCGGCCGCTTTCAGTTTCGCGAACTGACGCAGCCCAGGCGACCAACCCGGCATTAAAGCGTTCTCGAGCGAAGCGAGTACAGGTTCGCGCAACGAAAACGCATCAAGGCAAAACCTAGCGCGCAAATCGCGCGGCGCTGTACGGCGCCGGATCGGTGAACGGCACCTCGCCCGTAATCATTTCGGCAAGCAACCGCCCGCTGACCGGCCCGAGCGTCAGGCCCCAATGCGCATGCCCATAATCGAGCCACAAGCCGGGCTGGCCCGGCGCTGGTCCGATCACCGGTTTTGAATCCGGGAAGCACGGCCGCCGTCCCATCCAGGGCTCTGACTCCAGCGGCTTGCCGAGCGGAAACAGCGCGCGCGCCTTCGGCAGCACGCGATCGAACTGCACAGGCGTTGGCTTGGCATTGCGGGAGGCGAATTCGGCGCCGGTGGTGAGCCGCAGCCCTTGCTCCATCGGCACCACGGCGTAGCCAACCTCGGCATCGAGCACCGGCCGGTTCAGACCCTTGTTGCCCTCGGCGCCGAAATGCAGGTGATAACCGCGCTTAACTTCGAGCGGCAGGTTGATGTTCAAGGGTTCGAGTACGTCCTGCGCCCACGGGCCGAGCGCGACAACCGCGGTCGCAGCATCGACCGGCCCTTCCGAGGTGTCGACGCGCCAGCGCCCGTCCGAGCGGTGCAGCGTGCGCGCGTCGCCGGACAAGGAGACACCGCCGAGCGACTTGAACAGTTCGGCATAGGAGCGGGTGACGGCCAGAGGATTGCTCACACTCGCGGCCTGGGGCCAGAAAATGCTGCGCTCGAATACCGGCGACAGGCCGGGCTCCAGCGCTAGCGAGCCATTCACGTCGAGCGGTTCGAAGGCGAGACCGGCGGCCGCAATCGCGTCGAGATCGGGCTTGGCGGCGTCGAAGGCGGCCGTGGTGCGGTAGATTTTCAGCCAGCCATTGGTGCGCAGATAGCGTTCCGAGCCCGCTTCCCGCATCAGCGTCTCATGATCGGCGATCGAGGCCGCAAACAGCGGACGCATGGTCTGGGCAAAATCGAGCATTGCGTCGGCGGTCGAGTGGCGCAGATAGGCGAACAGCCACGGCGCCAGCTTCGGCAGATAGGACAGATGGTAATTCGCCTCCGGCGCCTGCTTGAACGCTATCTTCAGCAACGCGGAGACGGCGGTCGGAAACGGATACGGGAAATACGTGTTGCCCTCGATGATCCCGGCATTGCCGTAGGAGGTCTCCTCGCCCGGCGCGCGGCGGTCGACCAGCGCGACGGAGAGCCCGCGCTTCGCCAGATGTACGGCGGCGGACACGCCGACCATGCCGGCGCCAAGAACGATTGCATCGGTACGCGCCATGATGTCCCCAAATGAACGGCCATGCTGGCCCCGCGATTCGCGGGGTGAATGTCACAGATATATGGATTAGGCGACAGCCGTGCAGTATCACGCGGCATGCCCTTTTTTGACGCAGTGCTTGCGGCGCTGGCATGGCTCGGCCGGCAAGGCACCCGCGCCGTCGCAGCGGTGATCATCATCGGCGTGTCGGTGCCGCCGCTCGGCGTCCTCAAACCGCTTCTGCCCGCGTCGGTGTTCCTGCTGCTGGTCCTGACATTCCTGCGCGTCGATCCGGACGCCATCCGGGCACGGCTGGCCCGGCCCGGCCTCGTCCTTGGCGCGAGCCTGTGGGTCATGCTGGCGCAGCCCCTGCTGCTGATCGGGCTCTACTGGCTGGCCGGTTTCAAGGCCTATTCGCCGGAGCTGTTCGTGGCGCTGCTGCTGCAGGCCGTGAGCATCCCGATGATGTCCGCGCCGGCCATCGCCGCGATCATGGGGCTCGACGCGGCGCTGGTGCTGTCGGCGCTGGCCGGCTGCACGATCCTGATCCCGCTCACCGCGCCCCTGTTCGTGCGCGCCTTCGCGGACGGCGCCGTCAGCCTGTCGCCTGCGGGATTGGGCCTGACTCTGTTCGCGATGCTGGCCGGCGCGGCGCTGATCGCGACGATTGTCCGCCGCCTGACCGGCACGGAGGCCATCGTCAGGAGGCGCGCGGAACTCGACGGCATGAGCGTGCTGCTGCTGCTCGTCTTCTGCTGCGCGCTGATGCACGACGTGGCGGCGCGCAGCTATGCCGATCCGGTGAAGGCGATTGGCCTGTTCGCCCTCGCCTTCGGGGTCGGCATCGCGATGCTGGTCCTGACCCTGCTGGTCTTCTCGGCCGCCGGATGGCGCGACGCCTTTGCGCTCGGCTTGATGACGTCGCAGCGAAATACCGGGCTGATGCTGGCCGCGGCCGGCAGCGTCCTGCCGGATCAGGTCTGGTTCTATTTCGCGATGGCGCAGTTCCCGATTTATTTCGCGCCCTACCTGCTCGGCCCGGTGGCGCGCCGAATCAACAGCCGGATTTGAGCTTCATTGCCCGCCCGGAGGCGGGGTGGTAGGCATTCCGGATGACCCGACCGCTCCTCATTGCGCCTTCGATTCTCGCGTCCGATTTCGCCAGGCTGGGCGATGAAGTGCGCGCGGTCGACGAAGCCGGCGCCGACTGGATCCATCTCGACGTGATGGACGGACATTTCGTACCGAACATCACCTTCGGACCCGATGCGATCAAGGCGATGCGGCCGCATTCGAAGAAGGTCTTCGACGTGCATCTGATGATCGCGCCCGCCGATCCGCATCTCGAAGCGTTCGCGAAGGCCGGCTCCGACATCATCACCGTGCATGTCGAGGCCGGCCCTCACCTGCACCGCTCGCTGCAGACCATTCGCGCGCTGGGAAAGAAGGCCGGCGTTACCATGAATCCCGGCACCCATGAGAGCAGCATCGAGCATGTGCTCGACCTGGTCGATCTGGTGCTGGTGATGTCGGTCAATCCGGGATTCGGCGGCCAGGCCTTCATCCCCGCCGCGGTCGAGAAGACCGCCCGCATCAAGGCAATGGTTGGCGGCCGGCCGATCGACATCGAAGTCGACGGCGGGATCACGCCGGACACCGCCGCAGCGGTGGCCGCTGCGGGCGCCAATGTGCTGGTCGCAGGCTCCGCGATCTTCAAGGGCGGCGCAGAGGCCTATCGCAGCAATATCGCGGCCATTCGCCATGCCGGCGCTCTGGCGCGCGGCGAAGCGGCGTGATTGCACCGGCCCATGCGCTGACCCTGCTCTCCGGCAAGCTCGAGCCCGGCGAGCGCGTTCTGTATGCAGTACGGCCGGATATCTGGGTCACGGTGCGCAACAAGATGTTCCTGTGGTGGATCGGCGTGCCCTGGAGCATCGGCGTGCTCGGGCTTTATTTTGCCGGCCGCGCGTCGCCGGTGATCGCCATTCCGCTGGCCATGGTCGGCATTGCCCTGCTGGCCGGCCCCATCATCATGGCGATCGGCACGCGATACACCGTCTATGCCATCACCGACCGCCGCGCCCTGATCGTGCGCAACGGGATTCGGCCCGACTTCGTGAGCTGCGAGTTCGAGCGGATGGATGCCACGCCGGAAATCATGACCGCGGGCGGTCGGGGCGGCCATCTCTATTTCGCCTCCGGCATGTCCACGAAACTGCGGGACGTCGACTATACCGGCAAGCTCGCCTTCCGCGATCTCGCCGACGTGCAGACTGCGGCGCTGCGGCTGGAAGCCGCACGGAAAGGAGGGTGACGCCGATCGGGCAGACCCTGTACCGAGTTCAAGCCACGACTTATCTGGGAATACGGAATGAAGCAGATCGTATGGGCAGCATGCATCGCGCTGGTGTTCAACACCGGCGCAGACGCAAAAAGCAAACGGATCGACAACAGTCTCGAACATCTCGATCCGATGACACGGCTGGAGCAGCTCTGTGCGATCGAAGCCATGAACAGGGTCAGGAAAGACGACAAGACCTACCGTCCCGACCGCGCAATCACCTATGCCTTGGACAAGCCGACACTCGACGGCCACACGATGTCGGGCAAGGGCGGCGCATTCCGCAGCAAGGGCAAGTGGTACCAATATTCCTTCACCTGCAGCGCCACGCCCGACCACAAGACGGTCTCCACCTTCACCTACAAGATCGGCGATCCGATCCCGGAAGATCAGTGGGAAACCTACGGTCTGTTCCGCTGAGGCCACTGCGGCGCCTGTGAAAAGCCGCGGCTGAGGCCCCGGCAGGGTTTGCCGGCGGGCGGCGCCGTGTTAGGCGACGCCCCGGAACCCTGTCGCGAGTTGCCCATGATCCCGCGTTATTCCCGGCCCGAAATGGCGGCCATCTGGTCGCCCGAGACCAAATTCCGCATCTGGTTCGAGATCGAGTCGCATGCCGCCGATGCGATGGCGGAACTGGGCCTGATCCCGAAGGATGCCGCCAGGATCATCCGCGACAAGGGCAAGGCCGCCACATTCGACGTGGCGCGGATCGACGCCATCGAGGCCGAGGTCAAGCACGATGTCATCGCCTCTCTGACCCATCTCGCCGAACTCGTGGGGCCCGAGGCGCGCTTCGTGCATCAGGGCATGACGTCTTCCGACGTGCTCGACACCTGCCTGAACGTGCAACTCGCACGCGCGACCGACATCCTGATCGCCGATACCGACAAACTCCTCGCCGCACTCAAGAAGCGTGCGTTCGAACACAAGCTGACGCCTACCATCGGCCGCTCGCACGGCATCCATGCCGAGCCGACCACGTTCGGGCTGAAACTCGCGCAGGCCTATGCCGAGTTCGACCGCGCCAAAGCGCGGCTGGTTGCGGCGCGCAAGGAGATCGCGACCTGCGCGATTTCGGGTGCGGTCGGTACCTTCGCCCAGATTGACCCGCGGGTTGAGGCGCATGTCGCGAAGGCGATGGGCCTCACCGTGGAGCCGGTCTCGACCCAGGTGATCCCCCGCGACCGCCACGCGATGTATTTCGCCACCCTCGGCGTGGTCGCCTCCTCGATCGAACGGCTCGCCACCGAAATCCGCCATCTGCAGCGCACCGAGGTGCTGGAAGCCGAGGAATTCTTCTCGCAGGGCCAGAAGGGCTCGTCGGCGATGCCGCACAAGCGCAATCCGGT
>CAZXJZ010000087.1:0-9175 GCA_964641065.1 uncultured Hyphomicrobiales bacterium
GGCAACCTCGGGCGCGATCCCGAGACGCGCTACATGCCCGACGGCGGCGCGATCCATATCGAGGTCGAGCCGAAGGATCGTCCGGAGCCATCGACCTTGAAGCCCGGCAAGTACCTGCGGGTCAGGGTCGCAGATACCGGTACCGGCATGGATGCCAAGACACTGGCGCGCGCGACCGAACCGTTTTTCTCCACCAAGCCGGTCGGCCGCGGGACCGGTCTTGGCTTGTCGATGGTGCACGGACTGATGGTGCAACTCGGCGGCGTGGTCGACATCGACAGCAAGCCTGGCAGGGGCACCAATGTCGATCTGTGGATACCGGTCGCGGTCACGGCGCCTGAAGTCGAGCAGGAGAACGTCGACACCACCGTGCCCGAGCGCGGTTCGACGGTCCTGCTGGTCGACGACGACCCGTTGATCGCGACCAGCGCGGTCGACATGCTGGAAGACATCGGACACACCGTCATCGAGGCCAATTCCGGACAGGATGCGCTCGAGATCCTGCGCAGCGACCGGTCGATCGATATCCTGGTCACCGACCATTCGATGCCGGGGATGACCGGCATGGAGCTCGCGCGGGCGACGCGGGAAATCCGTCCCGATATTCCGATCCTGCTGGTGACGGGATTTGCCGACCTGGCGGAGGATACGAGCCTGACCTTGCCGCGCCTCGGCAAGCCTTACAGCCAAGAGCAGTTGCGGACGGAACTCGCACGGCTGCTCACCGCCTCCCGGGCGGTTGTTGCAGGCTGACGATCCAGGCGGGCCCCGCGACTGCTCGTCGCCGAGTTTCTTCCAGCATTGCGATCGCCGCGAACCGACCGGAAACCCGCTGCGATCGGCATTTTCAGGAAAAATAGGTTTTTTTTCACATCAATCGCCTTGCCGCTCTTCCCTACCGGCGGCGCTGCCCATATATTCGTCCTGCCGGCGCAAGCCGGCTATGGCGATAAACGGACTTCGTAATAAACCTTTCGGACCCGGGGGCAGTGCCCGGCGCCTCCACCACCAGCGGCCGATACGAGTGGCCGGCCGTTGCTGATGGGGGCGAAACAGGATCGACGAGGGCGTAAAGGTTGTACTTTCGCTCGGTATGGTACCCGCCGTTATCGGGCCAAACGTATAGTTGCCAACGACAACTATGCTCCGGTTGCTCAGGCCGCGTAAGCGGTTTGAAAAACCAAGCCTAAAGCCCTGACGGGTTAAGCTCCGTCAGGCGGGGTTCGGAGGCACCTGGCAACAGAAGCCTCCACTCGTTTCCACACAGGCTTTTGTCCGCGCCGCGGCGGCCCACGGGCTGACGGGAGGGTTGCGGCGGGCTACCATCGCGGACGATTCTCAAAGGCGGCTTTCTGGTGCAAACACCAATGGCGACCGACCACATCCGTTACGATCTCCTGGCCCAGGACGCACTGCGCGGCCTGGTGCGCAAGGTTCTATCCGACGCCGCCAAGAGCGGGCTGCCGGGCGAGCATCATTTCTCGATCTCGTTTCGCACCGACGCGGAGGGCGTGAAGATGTCGCCGCGCCTGCGCGAACAATTCCCGCAGGAAATGACCGTCATCCTGCAATATCAGTTCTGGGACCTGAAGGTGACCGACACCGGCTTCGAAGTCGGATTGTCGTTCGGCGGCGTACCGGAAAAGCTCGGCGTGCCCTTCAACGCCATCAAGAGCTTCTTCGATCCGTCGGTGCAGTTCGGCCTGCAATTCGAGACCATCGAAGCGGAGACCGTGGCGCTGGTCGAGGCCGGCCAACCGCCGGCCGCGGTAACGCCGGCGATCCCCGCGGCCGCGACCGCAACCGAGCCGAAAGGCGACGGCAAGACCGCCGACGCCGCCGGCGACAAGCCGTCCGGCGAAGTGGTCCGGCTCGATCGCTTCCGCAAGAAATAGTTTCGATCAATTCCGGGTCGTGTTCCGTCTTGCGGCTTTGGCGCGCCAGCGCGTGACGCTACACTGGCCGCATGAGCAAATCCCAGAGCAAGACCCGAGCCGCCGACAGCAAAAGCCGTCAAGGCGTATCCCATCCAGCCAAAACCCGCAGCGAGACCCGCAGCGAGACCGATAGCTTCGGTCCGATCGACGTGCCCGCCGATCGCTACTGGGGCGCGCAGACCCAACGCTCGCTGCAGAATTTCAGGATCGGCGGCGACCGCATGCCGGAGTCGCTGATCCGCGCGTTCGGCATCGTCAAGCGCGCCGCTGCGGAAACCAACATGCAGCTCGGCACCCTCGACAAGAAGCGCGGCAACGCGATCGTCGATGCCGCGCAGGAGGTGATCGACGGCAAGATGTCCGGCGAATTCCCTCTGGTGATCTGGCAGACCGGATCCGGCACCCAGACCAACATGAATCTCAACGAAGTCATTGCCAACCGCGCCAACGAAATACTGGGCGCGCCACTCGGATCGAAAACGCCGGTCCACCCGAACGACGCCGTCAATATGAGCCAGTCATCGAATGACAGCTTCCCGACGGCCATGCATATCGCGGCGGTGCTGGACATTACGAACGAGCTGATCCCGGCGCTCGAGCATCTCTATGACGCGCTGCACGTGAAGGAGAAGGACTTCGCCAAGATCGTGAAGATCGGCCGCACCCACACCCAGGACGCGACCCCGCTCACCCTTGGCCAGGAATTTTCCGGCTATGCCGCGCAGCTCAAATTCGGCATCGCCCGCATCAAGCTTGCGGTGAAAGAACTCTATCCGCTGGCGCAGGGCGGCACCGCAGTCGGCACCGGCCTGAACGCGCACCCGAAATTTGCGGGCCTGTTCGCAAAGCGCGCCGCCGCGATCACCGGCTTTCCTTTCGTCAGTGCGCAGAACAAGTTCGAGGCGCTGGCCACGCACGACTCCTATGTGTTCGTGCATGGCGCGCTCAACGCGATGGCCACCGGTCTGTTCAAGATCGCCAACGACATTCGCCTGCTCGGCTCCGGCCCGCGTTCGGGACTGGGCGAACTCATCCTGCCGGAGAACGAGCCGGGCTCGTCGATCATGCCGGGCAAGGTCAACCCGACCCAGGCCGAGGCCCTGACCATGGTGTGCTGCCAGGTGTTCGGCAATCACACCACCATCACCGTCGCCGCGAGCCAGGGCCATTTCGAACTGAATGTGTTCAAGCCTGTGATCGCGTTCGCGATGTTGCAATCGATCCGGCTGCTGGCGGATGCGTCGCGCTCCTTCACCGACAATTGCGTCACCGGCATCCGCGCCAATGAATCTCGCATCCGCGAATTGATGGAGCGTTCGTTGATGCTGGTCACCGCGCTCGCGCCGAAGATCGGATACGACAACGCCGCGAAGGTCGCCAAACGCGCGCATCAAAATGGGACAACGCTGAAGCACGAAGCCGTCACTGGCGGCTTCGTCAGCGCCGAGGAGTTCGACCGGCTGGTCCGTCCCGAGCTTATGATTCGACCGCACTGACCGAAATTTTTCGGCAACCTACGGCAACATGGTCCGGCATGTTTCGAACTTTCTGCGATCGGCTTAAGCCTGCGAAAACTGCGATTCCTGTTCGTTGCCAATTCCGCCTTGCCCCTGCCACGCTAAAGGCGCAATCAACAGCCGGTATGCGTCAATAGATTTGGGCCCTTGGGGGGTCCAAAGATAGCCGGTAACGGACCGGGTCTTTGATGGGCGACGTCTTGAATCTTCGGCTGGCGCGGAAGAAGCGTGACCGGCAGCGTGAAGCGGATAACGCTGCGGCACGTCGACTGTTACATGGTCGATCGAAGGCGGAGCGCAAACTGGAAGGGGCGCAACGTGACAAGTCTGCAAGCAATCTCGACGGCCACCGGATTGGAAGCGGAGAGGCCAATGAAGTCACCGGTCGTGAAACGATCGATCGTGATAGCAGGACATAAGACCAGCGTTAGTCTTGAAGATGCTTTCTGGAAGGGCCTCAAGGAAATCGCCGACGCGCGCGGCATGACGCTGTCGGACATCGTTGCGAATATCGACTCGCAGCGGCGGCACGGCAATCTGTCGTCCGCAATCAGGCTGTTCGTGCTTGATCACTATCGCGGGCAATCGCTCGACAGGGATATGCGCCGCTAGACGCGGGGTTCATCCTTCGTCATTCCGGGTTGTCGGGCACGCCAGGGCCCGGGGGACATCGCGGAATGACGACGAGCCCCGCCGCGGGGTTCACTTTCTCGATCTTGGATGCATCGGTCACTCCGAGGCATCTCACGAATTCCAGGACTTAGAAGATCGGCCGTACGGTCTGCGGCTGAAATGGCCGCACGGCGGATGGCGGCGGTGGCGGTGAACCGATCGGTTGCGGAAACGGATTGGCTCCGCCCGGACGTGACGGCTCCTCGCGTTGCGGCTCCGCTCTCGGCTGCGGGCGGCGATCGCTCGCCGACGGTCTGATCTCGATCGCCGGCGGCAGCGGCTGAACCGCAGGCTGCGGCGGCTTGCGCCGCGGTGGCGCCACGGCGGCATCCGGCTTTTGCGGCGCGGTCTCTTTCGCCGGCGCTGCCGGTGCATCCTCGACCGAAAGCCCCTGCTCGATCGCTTCGATCTTCTTCGTCTGCCGCTCCACCGAGCGCAACGCCAGCCATCCGGTCAGCGACGAGACATCCAGCACCCGCTCCGGATTTCCAACGGGCCCGCGAAGCTGCACCGCAACCTCCGGCCGCAGCGAGGTTCCGTCCGCCGGTCCCGACATGGCGAGCCGCACATCGATGCGTCCGTTCGAGAAATCGTAGGCGCCGGTGACCGCCAGGTCGGCGGCATCGGCGCGTGCCTTGAAGCTGTCGATGCGGGCGACACCGGCGGCAATGATCAGCGTCGCGTCCGCATGTGGAACCAGCAGCGGACCCGCATCGAGGCCGTTCCGGGCGAGTTCGCGCACCCGCGGCGCATCGATCGGAAGCCCCTGATCGACGCTGTGGGTCGCGGTCGCAAAGACCTTCGGATCCAGCGATGCGATGCGCGCATGATCGAGCACCAGCGTGCCGGTGCCGTTGAGCGAACCGACCAGCGCCCGCGGACTACGTCCCAGCCCCTCCAGTTGCAGGGTCAACGCCGCCTGCCCCGTCAGCGGTGCGGCGCCGTCGCCGAACAGCAATTGCGTGGCGTCGGCATCGGTCACCGCGATGCGCCCCTGCAGGCCGAGCGTGTCGGAGCTGCGCCGGATCGTGATCTCGCCCGCGAGGAGTCCGCCAAGCAGTTCACCCGCGATATCCTCCACAACGATATCGGAGCCGGAAAAGCGCAGCGCGGATGCGAACTTCGTTGCCTGCCAGGACGGCGTGAGGCTCGCCTGCGCGGCACTGATCGTCATCCGGCCGGACAAGTCGGGCAGCGCCGGCATCACGAACGGCGTCTCGCTCCACAGCCTGTCGGCCTTGGCGGACGCGGCGCTCCCGATCGCCGTGGCCAGCACCGCGCCGATGTCGATCCTGTCGGTGCGCAATTCGCCATCGACGGCAAGCGGCTCCCCGTAGACGAGACCCAGCCGGCCGCGCACCGCCGAGCCCGCAAGATTCGCCGACACATCGTTGAACTGAACGCCCAGAGCATCGCTCTGCAGGCGCGTCTTCAACGTGACCGGCAACGGCCTGGCGCTGCCGGGCAGCAAAAGGCTGGCGGTGCCGACGGCAACATCGAGCGACATGCGGCCGGCATCGCCGGCGAAGGGTCGAACGCCGCCGCTGGCGCGGATATCGAGGTTGGCGGATACGATGCGGCTGTCGAGTTGAAGATCGCCCGCAACCGGGCCTTTCAGCGAAAGCGTATAGCTGCCCGGCTGCCGTGGCGCCGACACGACGCGTTCGGCAGCGGCAAGCCGCAGCAGCGCATTCACGTCGCCCGCATCGAGCGAGCCTTCAAGCGAGACATCGGCTTGTCCGGGATCGCTCCATTGTCCGGCGAGCGCCGCCTTCAGCCTGAGATCGACCGCGCCGAGCGGCCCTTCGAGGGAAATGGTGGCGCGGCTGTTTTCGGCTTTGCCGGCAGGCTCGACCGCGATGGTGCCGGCAAGTTTCCCGGGCGCCGCAGCCTGTGCCGCACGCTGCAGCGGCTCGGAAAGAGAAGCCGGCGCGCGCGCGGCGAGCGTGGCCAGGCCCTTGGCGTCGCGCATCGCGAGATTGAACGATATCGACCCGCGCCGCGCCTGCGTATCGATGCCGCCCTTGCCGTCGATCGCAATGCCGGCGAGGTCGCCGACCGAAAACCGCTCGATCGAAAGCGCGCCGGACTTGAGCGACAATTGCACATTGGCGGCATCCGCATCGACGCCGAGAAACCGCAGCCGCTTGAGCGACAAGGCCAGAGACACGTCATGCGGCTGCGCGAGATCCGGAAGCGCCTTGAGCGAGCCGGCGGTATCCATCAGCGCGTCGACATCGAGTTCGTCGGCGCGCAACGTCGCGGTGAAATTCGCGGGCTCGGTCCCGGTTGCGAAACTGTAGACGACATCGCCATCGAATGTCTTGCGGTCGAACGCCGCCTGCATGCGCTCGACCGCGACCTTTTCGCCGCCGATCGTCACTTCGCCGCGAAACCGGATCGGCCGCGCCGGCACGACACTTCCGCCGGATTTCCCCTCCAGCCAGTCGGCGAAGACGCGCGGATCGGACGAGGTCAGGCTGACCGGACCCGAGAACGTCAGATGATCGCCGGCCTTGTCGATCCGTCCGCCCGCCTGCAACTGGGTGAAGCCGGGCGCGCGCGCTTCGAACCCGCTCAACGCCATTTCGCCGCGCCGGAATTCGATATCGCCGCGGATATTCTGCAGGTTGGCGCCACCGAGCGTCAGCGAGTCGACGCCAAACCCGACCTGGGTCGGGATCGGCGGCCCGATGATCCGTTCGGCCGCCGAGACCAGCGCGGCAAGCGCATCGCGAGGCGACAGCCTGGCGTCGCCGCTGCCGAAAAGCTTGTCGGCATCGAGCGTGCGCGCCGAGAGCACCGCATCGAGCCGTGGCCGCGCGCCGAATTTCGCTTCCGCGGTGCCGTTCAGCTTCAGCGCGCGCTCGTCGGGGCCATAGCTGAATTCGACCTGCTCCATTAAAGCCGAGGCCGCATTCGCCTTCACCCGCGCGCTGATGCGCCAGGGCTCTGCGATATCGCCCTTGTCGCCCTTCACCGACACGCGCCGCGCGATGCTCGCGGTTCCCTCGAACCGGGGCGCGCCGTCGTTGGCGGCCAGCAGGCCCTCGAACTCGGTCGCGACCGGCCGGTCGGCGGGATCGATGGTGAGCTTGATGCGCGAGCCATTCGGCTCCGGCCGTGCGGTCGCGATCCGGTAACCGTAGAGCGCGCCATCCAGCACGAAGGCGCCTTCGCCGCGGATCGGGCCGCGCAGCGCTTTCACTTCGCCATTGAACCAGGCCTTGGTCAGTGTGGCATTGGTCCCGCTCGCCGCGTCGGTGAAGTGAAGGCTGGCATCCTCGACCACCAGCTTGTCGATCGACAGCGTTTCGGTGTTCACGCCCGCGAGTGCGTTCGGCAGCAGGGCCTGCCCGCCCTCAGTCAGCGACACACGGATTTCGGGCGCGATCAGCCGTAATTCGACCGCCTGGAACCGGCCGGACAGAAGCGGCGGCAGTGCAAATTCGATCCCCAGCGCCTTGGCGCGCAAACTCTGGGCATCGCCCGGCTCGCCGACCTCGACACCCGACAGGACCAGCGACGGCGAGGGTAACAGCCGCACGTCCATCGGACCGGTCACCCGGACGGGCACCCCGATCGCCTGGCTGGCCTGCTGCTCGAACGTGGCGCGATGCGCGTTCCAGTCGATGAAATAAGGCCCGAACAACGCCGCGAGCAGCGCCAGAATCGCGGCAATCGCCAAGGTCAGCAGTGTTGCCTGCACGGATCCACCTGAATCGCCCACCGCAAGATGAGCCCGTCTCTCCCGCACTGCAAGGCGAAGGCTGTGGCAGGACCTGTCTATTGTGAGCGCAGACCTGAATACCGCTCTTTGGCGGCGATTCTATGATGCGCATGCGCTTATCCCTCCCCGCTTGCGGGGAGGGACAGGCAACGATGGAGGCATAGAAAGCCGCGCGTCCCGGTTCGAGCGATTAATCCGCGGGAACCAGCTTGCCCGGATTCATGATCTCGTCCGGATCGAGGGCTGTCTTGATCGCGCGCATCGCGGCGAGCGCCGGCGCGCCGTGCTCGGCGAGCAGGTATTTCATCTTGCCCTGCCCTACGCCGTGCTCGCCGGTGCAGGTTCCGCCCATCGCCAGAGCCCGTTCGGTGAGCCGGGACAGGAATTTCTGCGTGGCCGCCATCTCGGTGGCATCGTTCACATCGACCACCAGCGCGACATGAAAATTGCCGTCGCCGACGTGACCGACGATCGGCCCGAGCAGGCCGGTCTCCTGCAGATCGGTCTGGGTCTCGACCACGCATTCGGCGAGCCGCGAGATCGGCACGCAGACGTCGCTCGCCAGCGGCTGGCAATTCGTCCGCAGCGCCTTCGCCGCCCAGTAGCCGTCATGACGCGCCTGCCATAGCCGCGTGCGGTCTTCCGCCTTCGCGGTCCACTCGAACGGGCCGCCGCCGAGATCGGCGGCAATCTCGCCGAAGCGCTGCGACTGTTCCGCGACGCCCGCCTCGGTGCCGTGAAATTCCAGCAGCAGCAGTGGGCTTTCCGGCAGGGTCAGCTTGGAATAGGCGTTGCACGCCTTCACCTGCACTTCGTCGAGCAGTTCGATCCGCGCCACCGGGATGCCGGACTGGATGGTGAGGATGGTGGCATTGCACGCGGCCTCCACCGTCGGGAACGGGCAGATCGCCGCCCCGATCGATTCCGGAATGCCGTGCAGCTTCAGGGTCAGTTCGGTGATCACGCCGAGCGTGCCCTCGGAGCCGACAATCAGGCGGGTGAGGTCGTAACCGGAGGACGACTTGCGCGCGCGGGTCGAGGTGGTCATGACCTCGCCATTGGCGAGCACGACCTTCAGCGCCATAACGTTGTCTTTCATCGTGCCGTAACGCACCGCATTGGTGCCGGACGCCCGGGTCGCCGCCATGCCGCCAAGCGCTCCGAGACGATGACCTTGGGCGACCTCTACACCGACTGGTACGAGCGCCATGGTTCGAACCTCGCGAGGGCCCCGACCGACGAGTCGACGTGGCGCACGCATATCGAGAGCACTCTTGGCCGGCAGCGCCTCTCCCTGATCAAGCGGGCTGATGTCGGCC
>CAZXJZ010000087.1:9185-18103 GCA_964641065.1 uncultured Hyphomicrobiales bacterium
GCCGCCATGCCGCCAAGCGAGGCATCGGCGCCGGGATCGATCGGGAAGAACAGGCCCTGATCGCGCAGATGCTCGTTCAATTGCTTGCGGGTGACGCCGGGCTCGATCACGCAATCGAGGTCTTCGGCATGCACCGCGAGGATCCGGTTCATGTCGCGGAAATCGATGGAGACGCCGCCCTGCGGCGCGTTGACATGACCCTCGAGCGAGGTGCCGGTGCCGAACGGGATCACCGGTACTTTATAACGGGCGCAGATGCGCACCGCCTCCTGCACGTCGGCGGTGCTCTGCGGAAACACAACGGCGTCCGGCGGCTGGTTCTCGATCCAGGTGGTGGTGTGGCCGTGCTGTTCGCGCACCGCCTGCGAGGTCACGAGGCGATTGCCGAAGGCCTTTGCCAGATCGCCGATCGCGGCTTCGATCGCGTGCGTGTCACGTTTCTTGTCGGAATATTTTGCAGCAGCAACGGCCATCGGCGCCCTCATGCGAAAAGAGAGCGCCGACCCTAGCAGAGAGGCGGATGGCCGCAAGCAAGGCGCCGCAATCCCGGCGTTGCTTCACCGCCCCAACGAGCGGGATGGGCCGAGGCGATGCGCGCGAGGATCTATCCGGGTCGACCACGGCGGCGCCGCAAAATTATCTAAAATGCCCTGTTTGCTTGGGTTTTCGATTTACACAAAGACGCACCTGCATCACAATTCGCGACATGCTGGACCGAACCGATTTTGAGCCCGTTTTCTTCGCGCCGTTTGTTTCGTCGGTGATGTCCGTCGACCCGGCCTGGATCGATCCGAACGGTCACATGAACATGGCCTATTATCATGTGCTGTTCGATCGCGGCGTCGACGAGATGTACACCCTTGCCGGGTTCGGCTGGGACTATCTGAAGGAGCGCAACCACTCCTTTTTCACCGCCGAGGTGCACCTGCGCTATCTGCGCGAATTGAAGGAGGGCGATCCCGTCCGGGTGACATTCCAGCTGCTCGAACACGATTCAAAGCGGCTGCATTTCTTCCAGCAATTGTTTCACGCCACCGAAGGCTGGGTCTCCGCAACCTGCGAGAACATGTCACTTCATATCGACATGTCGGCGCGCAAGGTGGCGCCCTTCCCGCAGGACATCCTGAAACGCCTTTGCGACATCAAGAAATCGCATGGCCGGCTGCCGCGGCCTGAAGCCGTCGGCAAGCGGATCGCGATGCCGGAAAAAGCCTAGCGCCTCAGGTTTTCGGAAGCTTCGCCAGCAGGCTGTCGATCCGGAGATTGTCCTGCGGTCGACCGCCGTCCATTCCGGCTTCGGATCGCGCGAGATATCCCTCACGCGCCGGAACGTCGTGCTGGCCGCCGCAATCCGGGCAGCGCACGCGCAACCGGAATGACCGCAGCGAAAAGAACGTGGACCAGTCGGTCTCGATGCCGGTTGCGACCGGCCTGTTAGTCTGCGGACAAAAGATACTGATCGGATTCACCGCGATACCCCGCTCGCACCGCCCCGACGGGGTGTGCGACCGGCATGGTTAACGCCGCGTTAACGCGCCCTGATGGGCGGGGAAAAGGAGCCTTTGTCAGTACCAGAAGAAAGATCAGTCCCGGAAGAACGGATCGTTGTCCCGGCGTGAATCGGCCCGGCGCGGCGCAGTCGAACGCCCGATCTCCTGGGGCTCCGGCCTCGCGCGCACCGGCGCCCTCGCCATCGCGTTTCGCGCGTCATCGCTGATCAAGACGCTGCGCCTCGGCCGCGGATCGATGGGAACCGGGGTGTAATCGTATTTCGGCGTCGCCACGATCCACACCGGCACCCGGTTCGGATCGACCCGCACCTCCTCCGACACCGTTCGAGTCGGTCCGTCGTCGCCGCGCGCCAGGACCGGCCCATCCTCAGGCGCCTTGCGTTCGACCGAAGACATGCCGACGAATGTCGCCCCCAGCAGGGTTCCGACGAAAGCGAGATAAGCGAGTGCGCCAAGCAGGAGTTTCATGTTCCCATGAACGCTGTTGCCAACGCACCGTTCCGTTGCTGGGCAGCGATTTTTGCGACTTTGCCAGCGCGTCGTCGCACGAGTGTGTGATCCCTGTCAGACCAGATCTCGACCAATCATCCGGGTCTCGCAAGCAAGACAGAAGGGATGCGACCGTTAGCAGTCGGACGGCTAAAACGGTGACTTGTCGAGCGCCTTGAAGGCTGCGGTCACATCGCCGGACAGGTCAATGTTGTCGGGATCGAGTTCGCGGACCGGAGCGCCCGCGTTCAGATCGAATTTCATCAAGTCCGCCCAGATCAGATTGGGACTCGTTGTCAGTTCGAAGAAGTAGCGCCGATTGGTCAGGTCGATCGCAGTCCGGTATTCGGTGTTGTAGATGCCAAATCCTTTGTAGGGCGCACCGAACGGAACCGACACGTTGCGCGCGATCGCAAGGATGCCGGCGATCGCTTCGCGCTGGTTCTTCGGTTGTGGCAGCAGCGCCGAATAATAGGCAGCACGCTGGAAGCGGTCGCGCGGATTGACGTTGCCGGGCAACGCCATTTCGCTGCTCGGCTTCGAGAAATCCTGCTGCTTCAACAGCGCCAGTTGCTCATCATAGGTCGGGTCGTTGGTCATGATCCGGAACTGACGGCCGTGATGAACCACCGGCTTGCCGCCGATATACTCCACGATCGCGGAATCGCCGCTCGCGTCCTCCATCGCCAGATGAAGATTGGCCTTGTGACCATGCGCCTCGGCCATCACGATCTGGATGCCGTCCAGGAGCCTCAGTGCGTCAGCCACGTTCTCGGCGTTATCGAGCAGATATTGTCCCCATAAACCGGCATGGACCGCGGGCTTCGTTGCATCCCGCGCCCCGAAATCGGCCGCGTTCAGATACAGCATGTGAATGCCAAGTCCGCGCTCGTTCAAGCCGTCGACAGTCCCGATGCCATAGATGCTGGTAACCAGACTGCCGAATTTTGCTGTCCACTTCGCCGCATTGTCCTTGACGACGATTTCGGTGCCGACCCGTCCGCCATCCCGGGCGACGCCGCGTGGAAACACCATCAGCTTCGGCTGCGTGCTTTCCGGCCAGTCCATGGTCCGTCCGACCACGACTGCAAGCTTGTTGTCGTTCCAGAGGATGCGGCTGCAGGCATCGGCGGTCTGCACGAATGCAAAAGCGACGATCGCCGCCCCGCAGGCGACAGCCAGGGATCTGACCGAAACGCATTTCAGCATGGAAGCCTTCAGCATGGCGCCACTCCTGCCCTATGATTTGCGACGATACTAGCAGCAGCGATCCATCCTGTTCGACGTGCCACGCAATTGTTACCGCATCGTGAGACATGCAGACGCCCGCTTGACACCGGTCTGCTCGCCGATACCCTCTCGCACTCAAGATAGAAGGTACCGCATGACGGTACAGGGAGGTTAGATGTCGTCGCCGGCACCTTCGACAACAATAGCGGGAACACAACGCAGCGAAAAACCGCCGGTCATCCGCACCCATAAAATTCCGTCCACAAAATCCGAGCCCTATATCTGCATGGAAGGTCCGGACCGCGCGCTGTGGTTCTGCGAAAGCGGCGCCTCGAAGATCGGCCGCTTCGATCCCGCCGATTCATCGTTTCGCGAATTCGCGCTGCCGGTCGACAATGCCATGCCGATCGGCATCACCGTCGGCGGCGACGGCAACATGTGGTTCTGCGCCAAGAAGGCCAACAAGATCGGCCGCATCACCATGCGGGGTGACATCACCCTGTTCGACCTGCCGACACCGAATGCGGGTCCCGACGGCACGCTCAACGGCCCCGACGGCAATGTGTGGTTTTCCGAAACCGAGCTGAGCCGCATCGGCCGCATCACCCCGGACGGAAAGGTCACGGAATTCGCCGACGGCATCTCGCCCGGCGCGCGCCCGCTGTCGATCGCCGAACGCGATGGCGCGCTGTGGTTTTCCGAAGCCGCCGGCAATCGCGTCGGCCGCATCACCATGGGCGGCACGGTCACCGAATTTCCGATCCCGAGCCATGACAGCCAGCCGCGCGCGATGGCGACCCATCCGGACGGCTCGATCTGGTTCGTGCAGACCTCGACCAATGCGCTTGGCCGCATCGACCGCGACGGCCACATCACCGAGCACAAGGTGACGACGCCGGAGTCTTCGCTGCGCGGCGTCTGCGTCGGGCCCGACGGCGACCTCTGGTTCACCGCGAATTTCGCCAACAAGATCGGCCGCATGCGCCCGGACGGCAGCATGGTCGGCGAATATCCGATTCCGGTCGCGAATGCTGGGGCGCGCTGCATCGGGCCGCATTCTAACGGGCGGATGTATGTGACATTGTTCGATGCCGGGATGATCGGCGAAGTCATCCCGCAGTAACTGCTTTCAGGATTTGTGGAGGAACGCGTGGCAGTCGAGACAATCAAGTATCAGGCCGGCAATGTGACAGGGCATGGAGCGCTGGTCTGGAACGACAAGATCACGACCAAGCGGCCGCTGCTGCTGGTGATGCCGAACTGGCTCGGCGTCACCGACACCATCATCAAGCGCGCCGAGAAAATGGCGGGCGACAAATACATCGCCTTCGTTGCCTGCATGTATGGCGAGGGCAAGACCGCGGAAGGTCCGCCGGAATCGCAGGACCTTATGATGGCGGTGCGCTCCGATCGTGTGGAAGGGCGCAAGCGTGTCAACGCCGCGCTGCAAACGATGATCGCGGAAGCGACGAAGCGCGGCATCGGCGATTCATCGAAGAAGGCGGCGGTCGGCTTCTGCTTCGGCGGCGGCAATGTGCTCGAGCTGGCGCGCAGCGGCGCCGACCTCGATGCGGTCGTATGCCTGCATGGCGATCTCGCCACCACGATGCCGGCGAAGAAGGGCGACATCAAAGCCGCGGTGTTCGTCATTCACGGCTCGAAGGATCCGGTCTCGGGCAAGGATGACCGCAACGCGCTGGAGGACGAACTCGATGCGGCCGGCGCCAACTGGCAGATGCTGACCTTCGGCGGACGCCTGCATTCCTTCGCCGAGGAAGAGACCGACATGCCGGGCGTCGCCAAGTTCGATGCCGGCGCCGCGCACCAGACCTATCGCATGCTGGACGACTTCATCCAGGATGCGTTCGCCAAGCGGCTGTAGGAACAGCGCCAGGCCGCTTCCCGGCTCCCGCGAACCAAACATTACTATGGTCATCCCCGCGAAAGCGGGGATCCAGCTTTGTCTTCTTTCCAATTGCAGCGAGGTGGACAACCGCCGGGGGACGCAAATGGCGGCCGAGGTCTCAAATGTGACCGGGAGATGCGTAAGATTCGCGCCCAAATTCACGATCTGACCTTGAACGAAATCAGACTGGGACACTACTATGACGAGTGGTGCGGCCCGGCGCCTTGGTTCGACTCCGGTGTAGCGCGGAATTTCGAATCCGCACCAGTAATGCTGAGGGCCTCCCAATGGATACAACGCTGACCATCCAGCGCATTGTGTACGCGCTTGATCAGCGATTTGGCAGCCTTATCGACCTTTCCGATTTGAAGTTAAGCGCCAACCAAGACGAACGGCGAAACAAGCAACTTTCCCGCGGCATCGCCGCATTGGCTATCATGGCCCTAACAGAGGCAAGCGCAGAGGAAGCCACTGCGAGCGTCACTGACGGTTACGATGATCTTGGGCTCGACGCGATCTACTTCGAGAGCGCAGAGAACACACTGTATGTCGTACAGGCAAAATGGAGTGGCGATGGAAAAAAGACTATTGAACTTGGCGATTGCAAAAAATTTATCGGAGGGATTGGCAAGCTCATTCATGCCGACTTTTCCGAGGGGAACTCGCGCCTACGGAAACGCGAGAAGGAAATTCGGGATGTTTTAGTGCGTCCAGACGTTCGGATTAGCTTAGTAATTGCACACACCGGCAGTAGCCCCCTAGGGACACACGTCGTAAGCGCATTGAACCAATGCATTTCCGAACAGAACAATGTCGGTGAAGACGTTTTCACGCTGGAGGTCTTCGACTTAGCCAGAGTGTATTCGCACCTGGATCCCGCCGCTGGTAAAAAGATCAGCCTGAATATCGGATTAAGCGAGTGGGGGATCGTGCGCGATCCATTTTTGGCTTACTATGGTCAGATCAAGCTATCCGACGTTGCTAATTGGGAAGCCTTCGGAAAGGCGCTTCTCGACCGCAATTTGCGTTTCTATCGCGGGTCAACGGAAGTTAACAACGCGATGGATAGGACGCTGTCAGATTCGCCAGAAAAATTCTGGTATTTTAATAACGGCATCACGATCCTTTGCGACAAGATAGGCAAGGCCCCGCTTAACGGGGCAGATAACTCTTGGGGCGTATTTCAGTGCGACGGCGTAAGCGTCGTAAATGGTGCACAGACAGTCGGAGTCGTATGGGAACGAATTCGCCAACGCGCAAACTTCTTTGACGACTCCGGGGCGCGCGTCAATTTGAGGATCATTTCGCTGGAGCATTGCCCGCAAGGCTTCGATCAAGAAGTTACACGCGCGACAAATACTCAAAACGAAATAAAGCACCGCGACTGGGCAGCTCTTTCGGACGTTCAGCATACCATCGCGCGCGAAATGGCTTTAGACGGGAGGCGGTACGCCTTCAAATCAGGGGATCCCGACCCAAAAGGCAATGAAGGTTGCACTATTGAAGAGGCAACGATCGCACTCGCCTGTGCCAACGAAGATGTTGCACTCGCGGTTCTAGCCAAACGCGAACTTGGCGGCCTCTGGAAAGATCTTAGTAAGCCGCCCTATACGACTATATTTAATGAGCGCACCACGGCCCGCGACGTTTGGCGCGCCGTTATTATCATGCGCGCAGCAGAGCAAGCATTAGCCAAATTCAACTATTCGCAGATCGATCGCGGCGATCAGATCCTAGTACACGGCAATCGGTTCATACTCCATGCCATCTTCCACGATCCTCAGATGCACCGCTACAAGCTGCTTGACGAAGCAAACGCCGAAAGCCTAGCGGAAGTTAATCGCTGCGCGCTGCTAGGTTTCGTATTCCAAAAGCGACTCTCGGCTGCTCGTTTGGCGAGAACAGCGCCGCCTATTTTTCGTCGTTCTGTACCGCATGCCGGTTTGCCTCGCTTGAAGCCGCGACCAAGTTGGCGCACCCTTTGCGCACGAGCAGAACACTGCCGACAACAATAACGGTTTCAGGGAGACGCACCATGGCACGGCTTGCGCGCATCTGCGCCGGCGCATTCATCGCCGCAACGCTTTCGCTCTCACCCGCTTTCGCACAAACCTATCCCGACAAGCCGATCCGCGTGATCGTGTCGATCGCCGCCGGCAGCGTGACCGACGTGATCGTGCGCGCGGCGGCGAAGGAACTGGAGGGCAAGCTCGGTCAGCCCATGGTGATCGAAAACCGTGGCGGCGCGGCCGGCATTCTCGCCGGGCAGTCCTGCGCGCAATCCGCGCCCGACGGCTACACGCTGTGCGTCATCTACCACTCGACCATGTCCTACAACCCGGTGCAGTTCGACAAGCTGCCCTACAATGCCGACGAACTGGTGCCGGTGACGCGGCTGTTCTTCCTCACCGAAGGGCTGTTCGTGAATGCCGAACTGCCGGCCAAGACTGTCGCTGAGTTGCGCGCGCTGGCGCAGGCGAAGCCGGACGGGCTGAACTACGCGACGCTCGGCAACGGTTCCTTCCCCGATCTCTTCCGCGTCTGGCTGAACAACCAATGGGGCACGAAGATCGTGGGCGTGCCCTACAAGGGCGGCGGACCGGCGGCGCAGGCGCTCGCCGCGAATGAAGTGCAACTGACGCGCTTCGGCGTCGGCAATTTCCGCGGACTGATGGATGCGGGCAAGGTGCGCATGCTGGCGATCGCCGCGGATCAGCGCTCCAAGCAGTTCCCGGATGTCCCGACGCTGAAGGAAGCCGGGCTGAACTATCCCGGTCAGGGCTGGTGGGGCCTTGCCGCGCCGAAGGGCACGCCGGCGGCGATCGTGGACAAAGTGAATGCGGCCTTCGTCTCGGTGTTCAGCGACCCGAAATTCGCGGAATTTCTGGACAAGCAATTGGTGGTGCCGGCGCCCACCAGCCCGGCAGCGTTTGCGGCTTTCCTGAAGGAGGACCGCAAGGCGGCGGAGGATCTGGTGAAAATCGCCAACGAGCCGCGCAAGGAATACAAGCCGGAATAGGTCGGGACAGACGATTGCAGACCATCGCAGATGGTCTGCCGGCGCAGCCACGCGAACCGGCCGACAATCGCCGATAAACGCCGTTAGAGAGGCCAGCGTCCGTCCTCAAAAAGGCTCGGGTCCGTCTTCCACAAACGGGAGGCGGACCCCTCCCGTTTTGGGCCGTCAGGTGCCATGTTGGAGCTTGAGATTCGCATGGCAGAACACGCAAAAACTCCAGAAAAATCAGGCCCGTCGGGCCAGGGATTGGGCATCGCCGCGCGCGCGATGCAGGCGGTTCAGGGCGGCCCGCCGGCCGATTACCTCAATGCGCTCAATCCGGAACAGCGGCTCGCGGTCGAGACGCTGGACGGTCCGGTGCTGGTGCTGGCGGGCGCGGGAACCGGAAAAACGCGAGTATTAACAACGCGGATCGCGCACATCCTGCGGCTCGGGCGGGCGCACCCCTCGCAGATCCTGGCGGTGACCTTCACCAACAAGGCCGCGCGCGAGATGAAGCTGCGCATCGGCGACATGGTGGGGCAGATTGTCGAAGGAATGCCGTGGCTTGGCACCTTCCACGCGATCGGGGTGAAGATCCTGCGCCGCCACGCCGAGCTGGTGGGCCTGAAGTCGAACTTCACGATTCTCGATGTGGACGACCAGATCCGGCTGATCAAACAGTTGCTGGAAGTCGCGAACGTCGACGAAAAAAGATGGCCGGCACGCATATTCGCCGGGATCCTCGACGGCTGGAAGAACCGGGGATTGACGCCCGACCAGG
>CAZXJZ010000088.1:0-18073 GCA_964641065.1 uncultured Hyphomicrobiales bacterium
GCCGATCCTATCCGGGTTTGTCGGAGGCGCACAGGGGTTGGCCGTTCGAGTTGGGACCACGTGATCAGATCATGACAGCGGGTGAAGTGAAGACCCTCTCCCCGTTCGTCCCCGCGAAAGCGGGGACCCAAACTCTTCGGAGTGCGAGCCCGCGAAACCGCAATGCTAAACTCTTTGGAACGATAGCCAATGAATGAGACTCCGGAGCCGCGAAGCCGGTGCCCGTCGCAGTGCCCTCTCCCCTTGAGGGAGAGGGCATCTCCGACTTGGCCACGCCTGATGTCGGGTGAGGGGTAACGGTGTTGAAATAAACCCCTCACCCATCACAACTTGCCGGGCCTTTTGTGTAGCCCTCTCCCTCAAGGGGAGAGGGCGCAATCTCCGGCGCCTCGCTCGGGCAAAGGAAGCTAATAAAAACTCTGCGGATCGATATCGACTTCCAGCTTCAAGCTCTTGCGCGTCTTCGGCGCATGTTCCAGCCACACCCGCATGAAACGCGACAGGTCGTAATTGCGCGGCGCCTTGATCAGCAGGCGAAACCGATAGCGCCCGCGCACCACCGCGAGCGGCGCCTCGGCAGGCCCGAGCACGCGCACTGTCTCATCCAGAGGTGACGCGGCCGCGAGCTTCTTCGCGAAGCTCTCGGTCTCGTGCTTGTCTGAGCCCGACACGATCAGCGCGGCGAGCCGGCCGAATGGCGGATAACCGGTGGCTTCGCGCTGCGCGATCTCGGTGTCGTAGAACGCGGCGCGGTCGCCGGAAATCAGCGCGCGCATCACCGGATGCTCGGGCTGGTGCGTTTGCAGAAAGCCCTGGCCCTGTCCGGTCTCGCGGCCGGCGCGACCCGACACCTGATGCAGCAATTGAAAGGTGCGCTCGGCCGCGCGCGGATCGCCATTGGCAAGGCCGAGATCGGCATCGACGATGCCGACCAGGTTGAGCTTCGGAAAGTGATGGCCCTTCGCCACCAGTTGCGTGCCGATGATGATATCGAACCTGCCTTGCGCGACGCCGTCGAGTTCCTCGCGCAGCCGCTCGACCGATTCCATCAGGTCGCTGGACAGCACGATGGTGCGCGCGTCCGGGAAAAGCGCTGCGGCCTCTTCCTGCAGGCGCTCGACGCCGGGACCGACAGGCGCGAACGAATCCACCGCGCTGCATTGCGGGCAGGTTTTCGGCTGCGGCATCGAGAAGCCGCAATGATGGCAGACCAGCCGCCGCTTGAACCGGTGATCGACCAGCCAGGCGTCGCAATTCTGGCAGGCGAGGCGATAGCCGCAGGAGCGGCAGAGCGTCAGCGGTGCGTAACCCCGCCGGTTCAGAAACAGCAGCGCCTGCTCTTTCCTCTCCAGCGCGAACTTGATGGCTTCTGCGAGCCTCGGCGCGATGAAGCGTCCGCGCGGCGGTCCTTCGGTCCGCATATCAATGGCTTCGACATGCGGCAGGTGCTGGCCGCCGAAACGCTCGGGGAGCTTCAGCCGAGCATAGCGGTTTCTACGAGCATTGACCTCGGTCTCGACCGAGGGAGTCGCGGACGCCAGGATGACCGGAATTTTCGCGCCATGCGCGCGCACGATCGCCATGTCGCGCGCGTGATAATGCACGCCGTCCTCCTGCTTGTAGGCGGGATCGTGTTCTTCATCGACAATGATCAGACCAAGGTCCGGATACGGCAGAAACAGCGCAGACCTCGCGCCGACCACGACAGAAATGTCGCCAGAACACAGCGACGAATAGGTCCGGGCGCGCTTGCGCGGCGGCAATTGCGAATGCCATTCGGCCGGGCGGGTGCCGAACCGCTGCTCGAAGCGGTTGAGGAATTGCGTGGTGAGTGCGATTTCCGGCATCAGGATCAGCGACTGACGGCCTTTGCGAATATTCTCCGCTACCGCCTCGAAATAGACTTCCGTTTTGCCCGATCCGGTGACGCCATCGACCAGGAAGGCCGCGAATCCGCCGTTGCTGACGGCGGTGCGCAAGGTGTCCGCGGCACGCGCCTGTGCGTCCGTGAGGTCGGGCGAAAGATAAGCCGGATCAGGCGGATAGGCGACCGGCTCGGGCGGCAGAACCAGCGTTTCCAGGGTGCCCTCGTCGATCAGACCATCGATCACGCCGGCCGACACGCCGGCCTCATGGGCGATATCTGACTTGGTGCGAACCATCTGATCGGACAGTAGTTTGAGCACACGGGCGCGCGCCGCGGTCATGCGCTGCGGCGCCGGGCCCGCGATCCGGATGCCGACCCGCTCGCGCGCCGGCCCCTGCGCCCCCATCCGCAGCGCCATCCCGAGCACGGTGCCTTTCGCGCCCAGGGTGTAATCCGCCACCCAGTCGATGAAGCGGCGCAGCTCATCCTGCAGCGGCGGGAGATCGAGCTTGGCGTCTACGTCCTTGAGCTTGTTGTGCAATCCGGGCCGGGGTTCGGATTCGCCCCAGACCACGCCGGCATATTCGTTGGGGCCGAGCGGCACCGCGACGACGTCGCCCGCGGCCAGCGTCATGCCCGCCGGGACGCGGTAGGTATAGGCGCGGTCGAGCGCGACCGGCAGGATCACATCGACGGTTTTCGGCATCATGGGGACGAGACTCACCCGATTCCGGGGGCTTAAGGAAGGGTCAAGGGTGGCGGTGGGATAACGATGACATGCCCGAACACGCCGATGCTCTGCCTTTCTCGGCCGACATGTCTGCAGAATTTCTGCGATGGTCGGCGTTTCTCGGCGACGAGAAGCGGATGTCGCCGAAAACCGTCGAGGCCTATCGCCGCGACGTCACCCAGTTCCTGCTATTTATGTCGGACCATCTCGGTGGCCAGCCCTCGCTTGCCGATTTCGCGGAACTCACCCCGCAGGATGTGCGCGCTTTCATGGCGTCGCGCCGCGCCAAGGGAATTGGCGGGCGTACCCTGATGCGCCAGCTGGCCGGCGCGCGCAGTTTCGCCCGCTTTCTGGAGCGCAATGGCAAGGGCAAGGTCGGCGCGCTCAATGCGGTGCGCGCGCCGAAAATTCCGAAGAGCTTGCCGAAGCCGCTGGCGGTGCCGCAGGCCAAGCGCATTTCCGATACCGATCTGCGCGCCGGCGAGGAACGTGAGCCCTGGATTTTCGCACGCGACGCAGCCGTCATGGCGCTGCTCTATGGCTCGGGCCTGCGCATCGCCGAAGCGATCGGCCTCAAGCGCCGTGATATCCCGGCATCAGGCAGTGGCGATACGCTGACGGTGCTGGGCAAGGGCAACAAGGCGCGCATGGTGCCGGTGCTGCCGGCGGTTCTCGCGCTGATCCACGATTACATCGCACTCTGCCCCTACGACCTGCCGGATGACGGTCCGCTGTTCGTCGGCGCCAAGGGCGGCAAGCTGTCGCCCCGCATCATCCAGCTGACGATGGAGCGCCTGCGCGGCGCGCTGTCGCTACCCGACACCGCGACGCCGCACGCGCTGCGGCATTCGTTCGCGACGCATCTTCTGTCGCGCGGCGGCGACCTGCGCGCGATCCAGGAATTGCTCGGCCACGCCTCACTCTCGACCACACAGATTTATACGGCGGTCGACACCGAGCGGCTGCTCGAGGCCTATAACGCGGCGCATCCGCGGGCGTGAAAGGTTGCACCGGAAACGGGGCCGTACGAAAAAGCCGATCACCGCAACGAGCCCCGATCATGCAGAACCAAATGATTGCCGCCCTCCTGTTTCTCCTCGCCGCGACATCCGCGCACGCCAGCGAAGGATTGAGCTGCGAGGCGAGCGACAAAGCCGTGAAGCTCTCGATCGAAGCCGGTATCAGCCGTGGAGTGGGCTCGGGCTTTTTCAGTTTCAAGGGCGAACTCGAAGTCCTGTCGCCCGGCGTGCCGAAGGATTTCCGCAAGCTCACATTCAGCAGGGACCATCTCACCCAGCAATGGCTCGACGACCGCAATCTCAAGCTTCGGATCTATCAGGAGCGGGAAGGCGAGCCCCATGGCTATGTCGATATCGTGATCGAGGCATGGCCGCGCAAAGGCGATGAGGTTGAGTTTCGCGGCGGCTATGTCCTGACAATTTTCGACATTCCGAAGCCCGGGACAGACGGGAAAATGACAACTCTCAAGGGCCGGGTGACCTGTTCCGCAGGGTAAATATTTTGTGTCCCCGATGCGAATTCGCCTCCCAGGCGTTATCTCTCGGGTACAGGGAGTCCACGCGTATGAAGAACCATGTGGTTGCATTGGCCGAGGCGGTCCGGCTGGCCCGGCGAGAGCTTGAAACCGTTGGCGATTCCGCCAATCCGTCCTCCGCGGACAAGGCGATCAGACGCCTGAGCGAATTGCTCGAGAGCGAGGACGTGAATCACGCATTAGCGGCTTTGAATCCCGTCGACGACGCGCCGTCGATCCAGTCCGACCCGCCGGTGAACCTGCGGGTGCCCTATCCATGGCGGTCGCACTGACATCGCTCTGAAGCGCGGTCAGTATCCGCGCTGCCAGCGGGTGCGCAGCTGGCGCACGGCCGCACCCACCACGTTCGAATAATCGTCAGACCAAACACGCTGCGCCGGAATGCGTTCCTGCACCGGCCAGTATTCGGATTTCGCCAGCGCGCCGAAATCCTCTTCTCGCTGCGCCAGCACCGCGACCTTCGGCACCCACAGATAGCGATCCGCATCGTCCTCGGCATCGCCGCCGTCATAGACGCGAGCGATCAGGCCGTTGGCTTCGGCGACACCCGCGACCACCGACGCCAATTCCAGATTCTTGTTCGAGATATGCATCGCAATCAGCCCGCCGGGCTTGAGCTTGCGCTGATAGAGCGCAATCGCCTCGCGGGTCAGCAGATGCACCGGGATCGCAGCGCCGATGAAGGCATCGATCATGATCAGGTCGTAGCTTGCATCCGGCGCGGCGTTCAGCTTCTGCCGGGCGTCGCCAATCAGGATCGGCGCATCCGGCGCGCATTCCGAGACAAAATTGAACAGCGCCGGATCCGACGCGATCCGTACGATGTCCGGGTCGATTTCGTAATAGGTCAGCTTGTCGCCGGGGCGCCGTTGGCAGGCGAGCGAGCCGGTGCCGAGCCCAATCACCGCATAATCGATCGGCCCTTCCTTCTTCGCATGCACCGCCTTGAACACCTGGTCGATGCCGAAGCCTTCATAGAATTCGGAGATCATCTCCGGCCGGCCCTTGATGCGGTTTCCGTCGTCATCGCGCACCTGCTGCGTGCCCTGGCTCGTGCTGCCATGCCACAGCCCGCGATATTGTCCGTCAGATGAATCGACGACACTCAGGACACCGAAGAAATTGCGGACGACATGGACCGTCTGGTTTTCGCGGAACGACAGGTTGACAATGAACAGGGTGGCGAGGATCGCGGTGAACGGCAACGGCGCCTGCCAGAATCCCACGGTCAGCCCGATCAGAAGACCGACAATGACGTAAAGCGTGTTCCATTGCGGACGCAGGTCGAAGGCCAGCGCCGCACCGAGAATCAACAGACCGCCCGCGAGTGCAGCCAACAGCACATATTGACCGCTTCCCCGCACCGGCAGCGACAAACCCGGACGGCACAACACCGCCAGAAGCAACAGGATCGGATATTCGGCGATCCAGGTGAAGACGTGCGGCGCCACCAGCCCGGTGAGAATGCCGCCGATCGTGCCGCCGACCGAGATCCACATGTAATAGCCGGTCAGATAACGCGGCGGCGGGCGGCGGCGGGCCAGTTCACCGTGACACATCAGCACGCAGACAAAGAACACACTGAGATGCAGGGCGATTGAACTCACGATCGAATCGATCGGGCCCAGCACGAAAGCCGCGGCCAAAGCGAGAATGAAGAGCGGCTGCACCTTGACGACCAGCGCATGCGGAATCACCGGCCGCGTCTGAAAGACAATCACAAAGGTGACGAGATAGAGCGCGAGCGGCAGCACCCAGAGCAGCGGAACGGCGGCAATGTCCGTCGCGATATGCGCGGTCACCGCAATCAGCAGGCCCGACGGTACGGCGGCCAGAAACACCCACCACACGATGTCGCCTGCGCGCGGGCCCGCCGCCTCGTCAGGTTCGGACGCGCTGGCGGTTGCGGCCTCGCCGGGATGGCGCAGCATCAGCAGGCCGCAGGCACCGATCAGCAGGATCAGCACATAGAAGCCGCCGGTCCAAAGCCACGATTGCGGGCCGAGCCGGATGAAGGGCTCGATCGCGACCGGATAGGAGATCAGCGCGATAAAGCTGCCGGCGTTGCTGGCGGCATAGAGAAAGTACGGGTCCTTCGCCGCCGGATGACTGGTGCGTGCGAACCAGGCCTGCAGCAGCGGGCCGTTGGCCGCGAGCGCGAAGAACGGCAGCCCGATCGAAACCCCGAACAGCGCCAGCAGCCAGAAGGCCTCACCCGATTGCGGCGGCGGCCCGAAATGCGTTGCGATATGCAGCGGCAGGAAGAAGCAGGCGAGGATATTCACCGCGATATGGATGATCAGCGACCTGCGCCCGGGGGCCAGCCGCGTGATCAGATGCGCGTAGGCATAACCCGCCAGCAAGGCGGCCTGAAAGAACACCAGCGCGACCGACCAGACAGCCGCGGCGCCGCCAAGCTGCGGCAGCACCATCTTGGTGAACATCGGCTGCACGGCAAACAGCAGCGCCGCGCTGACGAAGATCGCGGTGATGAAGGTCGCCAGCAAGGCGCCGTACGGAGCGGCTTGCGCCGGTGCGCCGGTATCGGTCGAGATTTGCGAGGTCATGCGATTGAGCGCGGGTCGGACGCCGTCCTCTCCGCGATTGTGTCACTCCACGATTGTCCGCAAGCACCCCACTTGCCGTCACTCCGGCCGCGCACTCACGTCACGGCCGGCATACTTCAGTCCCTTTAGCCGCCTACATCGGCGGGACGCACCAGTCCCAATAGCCGCTCGTCTCTGAGGAATCGACCCAGAACCAGCACAGCCTGTCGTCTGGAACCGGAGGCACCGCGCTGACTGCCAGGATGGTGCCGAGCGTCACGCCCGCGATCGCAGTGCCGTACCAGGCGCGGCTCGACCAGGGACGAACGCCGCGAACGTAAACGTTGGTGTTGCGATTGCGGTTGATGTTGACGTTGTTGCCGCCCATTCCCCCCATGCCACCCATACCGCCGCCGCCCATGCCGCCATCACCGCGCATGCCGCCACCCATTCCTCCGTCACCGCGCATGCCGCCACCCATGCCGCCGTCGCCGCGCATGCCACCACCCATGCCGCCGTCGCCGCGCATGCCGCCGCCACCCATGCCTGCACCCATACCGCCACCGCCCATGCCGCCGCCGCCCATACCACCACCCATGCCGCCACCGCCCATGCCGCCGCCGCCCATACCACCACCCATGCCGCCGCCGCCCATACCGCCACCCATGCCACCGCCTCGCATGCCGCCACCACCCATACCGCCGCCCATGCCTCCCATCCCGCCCATTTGAGCCAGGATGATCGGATCGGCGGGCGCGGGCGACTCGTGCATGACCGGCCAGGCGCCGACGGTTGTCGTTCCGACGATCGCAGCGGTCGAGAGAAGAGCGATGAGGGTGCCGGTGTAACGCATGGTTTCCTCCCGGGCGCGGGTCAGCAGGTCCTGGTCCAGTCCTGTTCCGGTTCCAAAGTTAGCACAGTTTGTTCCGTGTCAAAGCGCCCGGCATGTGCCGCGCTGCCGCATCGCGCGCTAAACCCGCACCATGCCACCGTCCACATACAGCGTCTGGCCGGTCATGAATGCCGCATCATCGCTCGCCAGGAACGAGACCACGCCGGCGATATCGGCCGGCAACTGGACGCGGCGGATCGGCTGCAGCTTCGCGATCTGCTCGAACTCTTCGTCCATGCTGGCACGGCCCGGCCGCGGCGCGCGGCCCTCGGTGCCCGGCGTCCGCGTCAGGCTCGGCGAAATGGCGTTCACGGTGACGCCGAAATTACCCATCTCGGTTGCGAGCGCGCGGGTGAATCCGACCACACCGCCTTTGCTCGCGATGTAATGGGTGTAGCCGGACGCCACCGTGTTCAGTGTCGACGACGAGAGGTTGATGATGCGGCCCCAGCCGCGCCGCTTCATGCCCGGGGCGAACGCCTTGGAGACCAGAAACACCGCATCGAGATTGAGCGACATGACTCGGCGCCAATCGGCGAAGGTCACCTGCTCGAACGGCTGGATCGGATAGATCCCGGCATTGTTGATGACAATGTCGCAGCGACCGAACCGCATCTCGGCCTCGGCGGCGAGATAGCTGACGGATTCTTCCGAGGTGACATCGCAGATCACGGCCATGGCCTCACGCCCGGCCGCCTCGACCATCCGAACGGTGTCGTCGCAAGGCTTGATGTCGACGAGGACGAGATGCGCGCCGTCGCACGCGAGCCGCTGCGCGAAAGCCTGGCCGAGGCCGCCGGCGGCGCCGGTCACGAGCGCGATTTTGTTTTCGAGTGATGCTGGCACCAGAACCTCCACGTACGAATCTCGCCGCGCTTCAGCGCCGAGAGGGATCCAACCGCCGTTCTATATCGGTTAGCGCCTTCTTCAACCGCGGCGCGGCAAATTCGAGAAAGCGGCGCAGCTTGAGCGGGGTATGGCTTTGCGCCGGATGGATGAGATGAACCGGCAATGGCGGCGGCTCCGCGTCCGCGAGCACGATCTTCAGCCGACGCTCATGAATCGCGGACTCCACCTGATAGGACAGCACGCGCACGATCCCGACACCGGCAATCGCGGCATCGATCGCGGCTTCGGCGGTATTGACCACCAGGCGCGACCGCACCGGAACGGACATCGCGCGGCCTTTCGACGCGAACGACCATGATGTCGCCGCTGTGGCGCCGAACGTGACACAAGGCAGCGCGGCGAGATCGGCTGGGGTTTTCGGCATGCCGCGCGACCTGAGAAAATCCGGCCTCGCGCAGACCACCTGCCGCACCGCGCCGACGCGCAAAGCCATCATGCTGGAATCGTTCAGCGATCCGATCCGCACCGCAACATCGATCTGGTCTCCGATCAGGTCGGCGTTGCGATCCGCCAACACGAGTTGCACATCGATGTCGGGAAATGCCGCAAGAAACGCGGTGACCGCGGGCAGCACATGCAGCCGGCCAAACACGATCGGCGCGGCAATGGCGAGATCGCCGCGCGGTGTGAGATATTCGCCGGAGGCGGCACGCTCGGCCTCGGCCACCTGCTCCAGAATGTTCTTCGAGGCGGCGAGATACGCGGCGCCCGCGTCGGTCAGCGTCAGCTTGCGGGTGGTGCGGATCAGGAGGCGCGCCTTCAGATGCGCTTCAAGCTCGGCCACCTTGCGGCTGACACTGGGCAGCGGCACGCCCAGCCTGCGGCTTGCGGCGCTGAAGCTTCCGGCCTCGACCACGGCAGCGAAGATCGACATCGCATCCAGCCGGTCCATGCACCCTCTCATTTATCGGGATAATCATTATCATTCTCTCTCTATTATTCCAAATCGCATCCGGCCTTATGTTGCCCCCATCAGGAGGCGGCCATGCCATACGGGTTTCTGGACATCGCGATCACGCCCAGCGTCAAGGCGGCGCAGGCGCAGAATGACAGCGTGCATCTGTGGGAGGATTTCAAAGGCCACCGCGAATTCGATCGCTTCACCGAAAGTGAGATCGCTTTCATCGCCGAACGCGACAGCTTCTACATGGCGAGCGTATCGGAGACCGGCTGGCCCTATGTGCAGCATCGCGGCGGACCGCGCGGATTCCTGCGCGTGATCGATGACAGGACTTTGGCCTTCGCGGATTTCGCCGGCAATCGCCAGTATATCAGCCTCGGCAATCTCGCCGCCGATGCGCGCGTCTCGCTGATCCTCGTCGACTATGCGAACCGCCGGCGGCTGAAGATCTTCGCCCATGCAGAGGCGAGGAGCCTGGCCGACGATCCCAGGCTGGCGGAAGCGATCGCGACGCCCGGCTATCGCGGCCGCGCCGAACGCGCCTTCGTGCTCCGTCTCGATGCGTTCGACTGGAATTGCCCGCAGCACATCACGCCGCGCTTCGATGCGCCGGATGTCGCGCAGGCCATCGGCACGTTGCAGCGCCGGATCGAGGAGCTTGAGGCGGAGAACAAGGCGTTGCGGGAGCAGGCGCCGGCTTCATGAAGCTCCGGCGTTTCAGCGTGTCGGCGTCGCAACCTGCTCGGCGAAATTGGCGTGGGCAAAAGCCGGGCGCGCAAGCAGCCGGGCGTACCAGTCCGCAACCGCAGGCCAATCGCGATCGAGATTGTATTCGGCAAAGCTCGCGAGCCGGTGGACGAAGGGCGCGATGTTCACGTCGGCGAGAGAATAGTCGGCTCCCGCGAGCCATGTATGCGCAATCAACGCGTCCTGCATGCGGTCGAGCATGCGGCGGAGATCGGCATCGGCTGCAGCCAGTTCCGCAGCCGGAATGCCGTTGCGTGCGGCATCGCGCCAGCGCCGCGCAGTCTCGGGGTTCGGCATGCGCGCCACCGCGGCGTCGATCTCGGCCGCCGGCAGCGATTGCAGGAACGGCCGCATGTTGCGCTGGAAACTCGGCTTCTTGATCGCGAGCGTCAGCACGTCGTCGATGAATCGATTCCACACCGCGACCCGCGCCCGGCCCTTCGCATCGGCGGGACGCAAGGGACGCTCCGGAAACGCATCGTCGAGATAGTCGTTGATGATGGTCGACTCGCGCACGACGAAGTCGTCATGCACCAGCACCGGCACCACGCCTTCGGGATTGATGCTCAGAAAGTCCGGCGAAAGCTGCTCGAAACGGCGCAGGCTCAACACCACGCCCTCGTATGGCAACTCCTTCTCGGCGAGCGCGAGCCGCACCTTCTGGGAGCAAGTCGAAGCCCAGGCGTGATAGAGGCGAAGCATCGCGTCACGCGCCTGGCGCGATCACATGTGGATCGCGCGCTTCTCGACCGCCATCGCCGCTTCCTTCACTGCTTCCGGCAAGGTCGGATGCGCGTGGCAAGTGCGCGCGATATCTTCCGACGACGCGCCGAATTCCATCGCCACCGCCGGCTCCGCAATCATGTTGCCGGCATCGGCGCCGACGATATGCACGCCCAGCACCCGATCCGTCTTGGCATCGGCGATGATCTTCACGAAGCCATCGGTCTGCTGATTGGCCTTGGCGCGGCCATTGGCCGTGAATGGAAACTTGCCGACATTGTAAGCGACACCGGCCTGCTTCAGCTCATCCTCGGTCTTTCCGACCGATGCGATCTCCGGGAAGGTATAGACCACCGCCGGTATCACATCGTAATTCACGTGCCCGGCCTGGCCGGCAAGGATCTCGGCCACCGCCACGCCCTCATCCTCGGCCTTGTGCGCCAGCATCGGCCCGGCAATCACGTCGCCAATCGCATAGATACCCGGCACATTGGTTGCGAAATGCGCGTCGGTCTTCACCCGGCCACGCTCGTCGAGCGCAACGCCGGCCTCAGCGAGACCGAGACCCTCGGTGTAGGGCACGCGGCCGATGGCGACCAGCACCACATCGGCATCGATGGTTTCAGCATCGCCGCCTTTCGCGGGCTCGACCTTGACCTTCAGTTTCTTGCCGGATGCATCGACGGCCGAGACCTTCGAACCCAGCTTGAAGGCCATGCCCTGCTTCTCGAACAGGCGCTGCGACTGGCGCGCGACCTCCGAATCCATTCCCGGCAAAATGCGATCGAGAAATTCGACGACCGTCACCTGCGAACCGATGCGGCGCCAGACCGAGCCAAGCTCGAGACCGATCACGCCGGCGCCGATCACGACCAGCTTCTCCGGCACCTTCTCGAGCGCAATCGCACCGGTGGAGGAAACCACCCGCTTCTCGTCGATCTCGATGCCTTTCAGCCTCGTCACATCGGAGCCGGTGGCGATGACGATGTTCTTGGTCTCCAGCGTCTGCGTCTTGCCGTCCGCGCCTGTGACCTCGACCTTGCCTGCTGCTGCGATGCGGCCGGTTCCGAAAACGACATCGATCTTGTTCTTCTTCATCAGGAAGTCGACGCCCTTGACGTTGCCGTCGACCGCTTCGTCCTTGAAGGTCAGCATCTGCTTGAGATCGAGTTTCGGCTTGCCGACGCCGATGCCCATTTTCGCGAAGGCGTGGCCGGCTTCCTCGAACAATTCGGACGCATGCAGCAGCGCCTTCGACGGAATGCAGCCGACATTCAGGCAGGTGCCGCCCAGCGTCGCGCGCTTTTCGACCACCGCGACTTTCATGCCGAGCTGCGCCGCGCGAATGGCACAGACATAGCCGCCGGGGCCGGTGCCGATGACGATCAGATCGTAGGACATAATGAATTTCTCTTCCTGCTAAGCCATCAGACCGGCCGTTAGCGCACCGGCGTCAAAACCTCTTCGCCGCGCCCCTTGCCGAGCAGGCCACGCAGCGTGCCGTCGGTATCGAGCGCGTAGATCGCGGGCAATCCATCGGCGCGCGTCACCTGCAACAGATTGCCCTGCCGCTTGCCCTTGCCGCGATGGCTTTCGGTTCCCGCGTGCCAGACGAGCTCGAAAGCGTCGCCGGTGCGCGCGATCGAGACCGTGCCGTTATAGGCCGTGCCATCGGGCTTCATGCCCTCGAGACGGTAACGCCCCTGCGGCACCGGGGCCGGCTCCGGATCGAGCGGCGCGAACAATTCGAGCGTTTCGTTGCCGGCGCCGTCATCCCATTCTCCCGACAACACGCCCTCGTCGGTGGAAGAATAGACCGCCGGATATTTCTCGCCCCATCGCACGACCAGCGAATGGCGGTCGAGTTCGCCGACGCCGGAGACGGTCTCGTTGTCGACCCACCAGATCATCCGCACATCATCGACCCGCGGCAGAACCGCGGTGATGCCGCTATAGGACTCACCGGCGCCATCGGTGCCCTTGTTTCGGTACAGACCGCCGATCGATGCCAGATATTGGAGCTCGGCATCGCTCGCGACCATGTCGCCGGCCGGCGGCAGCGCAGCATCGCCCGGCTTCGTTACGAGAAGAGCAGCGACCACCACAGCGCACAGCGCGAGACGTTTCGGTTTCGTCATTGTGTCGTCCAGCAGGATCGGGAGCGGTGTCCACACCGCCCTTGCGTCACTCACAGATCCAGAATCAGCCGCGCTGGGTCCTCCAGCACTTCCTTCACGCGCACGAGGAAGGTCACCGCCTCGCGGCCGTCGACGATGCGATGGTCGTAGGAGAGCGCGAGATACATCATCGGCCTGATCTCGACCTTGCCGCCGATCGCGACCGGGCGCTCCTGGATCTTGTGCATGCCGAGGATGCCGGATTGCGGTGCGTTCAGGATCGGCGTCGACATCAGCGACCCGTAAACGCCACCATTCGAAATCGTGAAGGTGCCGCCCTGCATCTCCTCGATCTTGAGCTGTCCGTCGCGCGCCCGCTTGCCGGCGTCGGCAATGTCCTTCTCGATCTGCGCCAGCGACTTGTGATCGCAATCGCGGATCACCGGCACGACGAGTCCCTTCTCGGTGCCGACCGCAACGCCGACGTGATAGTAATTCTTGTAGATGATGTCGCCGCCGTCGATCTCGGCGTTGACCGCGGGGATGTCCTTCAACGCCTGCACGCAGGCGCGCACGAAGAAGCCCATGAAGCCGAGCTTCACGCCGGTCTTCTTCTCGAACGCATCCTTGTAGTGGCTGCGCAATTCCATCACCGCCTTCATGTCGACCTCGTTGAAGGTCGTGAGCATGGCGGCGGTGTTTTGTGCATCCTTCAGCCGGCGGGCGATGGTCTGGCGCAGCCGCGTCATCTTCACCCGTTCTTCGCGCGCGGCGTCGTCGGCCGGCGATGGCGCCCGCACCTGCACCGGAGCTGTGGCCGGGGTCGGCGACGCGGCGGCGCGCTCGATCGCGGCCATCATGTCGCCCTTGGTGACACGGCCGTCCTTGCCGGAGCCGGGCACGGTGGACGCTTCGATGCCGGATTCCGCCGACATCTTGCGTACCGACGGTGCGACCGGCATGTCGCCGGACGGTTTCGGAGTCTGGGCCTCCGGCTTGTCCTGGGCGCGCGGCTTGATCTCCTCCTCGCCAGCCTTGATCGGCGCAGTGGTACTCTGCTTTTTGTCGGGCGCGCCGGTCGTGGTCGCAGCCGCGGCGGCGCCCTTGGCGCCGTCCTTGATTTCGCCGAGCAGCGCGCCAACGGCAACGGTCTCACCGTCCTTGGCCGCGATCGCTTCCAACACGCCGGCCGCCGGCGCCGGCACTTCGATCGTGACCTTGTCGGTCTCGAGCTCGACCAGCGGCTCGTCGACCGCCACGGCGTCGCCGGGCTTCTTGAACCATTTGCCGATGGTCGCTTCGGAGACGGATTCGCCTAGGGTGGGAACGCGGATTTCGGTCATTGTTGGTTCCGTTCGCTTCTATCTCACTGTGTCATCGCCTGCGCAGGCGGGCGATCCAGCGACCACGGCACGCGATTGCCGTGGCGATTGCCGGGTCGCCCGCCTTCGCGGGGGACGACAGGATCCGTTACCCAAGCGCCTCGTCGAGGAATTGCTTGAGCTGTGCATTGTGTTTCGACATCTGCCCGACCGCGGTCGAGGCCGATGCGGGACGGCCGGCATAACGCGGACGGCGATGCTTGGCCTGAATCTGGTTGAGCGTCCATTCGATGAAGGTGTCGACGAAGAACCAGGCGCCCATGTTGCGCGGCTCTTCCTGGCACCACACGATCTCGGCCTGCTTGAAGCGCTGCAATTCCTGCATCAGCGCCTTGGTCGGGAACGGATAGAGCTGCTCGATCCGCAGCAGGTAGATGTCGTCGATGCCGCGCTTCTCGCGCTCGTCGTAGAGATCGAAATAGACCTTGCCGGCACTCAGCACCACACGACGGATCTTGTCGTCCGCGACCAGCTTGATCTTCTCATCCTTCAGCACCTGCGCATCGTCCCAGAGGATACGATGGAAGGTGGTGTCGGCGCCCATTTCGTCGAGCCGCGATACCGCCTTCTTGTGGCGCAACAGCGACTTCGGCGTCATCAGGATCAGCGGCTTGCGGATTTCGCGCCGCAACTGGCGGCGCAGGATATGAAAATAATTCGCCGGCGTCGTGCAGTTGGCAACCTGCATGTTGTCTTCGGCGCACATCTGCAGATAGCGCTCAAGCCGCGCCGACGAATGCTCCGGCCCCTGCCCCTCATAGCCATGCGGGAGCAGGCAGACGAGCCCGGACATGCGCAGCCATTTGCGTTCGGCCGACGAGATGAACTGATCGAAGACCACCTGCGCGCCATTGGCGAAATCGCCGAACTGCGCCTCCCACAGCACCAGTGCATTCGGTTCCGCGGTCGAGTAACCGTATTCGTAGCCGAGCACGGCCTCTTCCGAGAGCATCGAGTTCAGCACTTCGTAGCGCGACTGGTTGTCGCTCAGATGATTGAACGGCGTATAACGCGCCTCGGTGCGCTGGTCGAACAGCACGGAATGGCGTTGCGAGAACGTCCCGCGTTCGGAATCCTGGCCTGACAGGCGCACCGGATGGCCGTCGAGCAGCAGCGTACAGAACGCAAGCGCCTCGGCCGTCGCCCAATCGATGCCCTCGCCGGTCTCGATCGCTTTTTTTCGGTTTTCGAGAAAACGGTTGATGGTGCGGTGAACCTGGAAATCCTCCGGCACCCGGGTGATCTTCTCGCCGATCTCCCTGAGCTTCGCGACATCGACCCCGGTATTGCCGCGGCGCGGATCGTCGATCTCCATGCCAGCCTTGATGATCGACCAGCGGCCGTCCAGCCAATCGGCCTTGTTCGGCTTGTAGCCCTGACCGGCCTCGAATTCGGCTTCGAGCCGATGGCGCCAGTCGCCGCGCATCTTGTCGACTTCACCTTCGGTGACGACACCTTCGCCGATCAGCTTCTTGGCATAGATATCGAGGGTCGACGGATGCTGACGGATCTTCTGATACATCAGCGGCTGGGTGAAGGCCGGCTCGTCGCCTTCGTTGTGACCGAAGCGCCGATAGCAGAACATGTCGATAACGACCGGCTTGGCGAACCGCTGGCGATATTCGATTGCAACCTTGGCCGCGAACACCACCGCTTCCGGATCGTCGCCGTTGACGTGGAAGATCAGCGCCTCGATCATCTTAGCCACGTCGGATGGATAGGGCGATGACCGTGAATAGCGCGGATAGGTGGTGAAGCCGATCTGGTTGTTGACGATGAAATGCAGGCTGCCGCCGGTGCGATAGCCCTTCAGCTCCGACAGACCGAAGCATTCCGACACCACGCCCTGGCCGGCGAAAGCCGCGTCGCCATGGATGAGCAGCGGCAGCGCCATGGTGCGGTTGTCCGGGGTCGCGCCGAGCTGATCCTGCTTGGCGCGCACCTTGCCGAGCACCACCGGATCGACGATTTCCAGATGCGAGGGATTGGGCGTCAGCGACAGATGCACCTTGTTGCCGTCGAACTCACGGTCGCTCGAAGCACCGAGATGATACTTCACGTCGCCGGAGCCTTCGACCTCGTCCGGCGTCGCCGAGCCGCCCTTGAATTCATGGAACAGGACGCGATGCGGCTTGCCCATCACCTGGGTCAGCACATTCAGCCGGCCGCGATGCGCCATGCCGAACACGATTTCCTGCACGCCGAGATTGCCGCCGCGCTTGATGATCTGCTCCAGCGCCGGGATCAACGACTCGGCTCCGTCGAGACCGAAGCGCTTGGTGCCGGTGAACTTCACATCGAGGAATTTCTCGAAGCCCTCGGCCTCCACCAGCTTGTTGAGGATCGCGCGCTTGCCCTCGCGGGTGAAGGTGATTTCCTTGTCCTTGCCTTCGATGCGCTCCTGGATCCACGCCTTCTGCTGCGGATCGGAGATGTGCATGAACTCGACGCCGAGCGTCTGGCAATAGGTGCGGCGCAGGATCGCAACGATCTCGCGCATGGTCGCGAATTCCAGACCGAGCACCTTGTCGAGATAGATCTTGCGGTCCATGTCGGCTTCGGTGAAGCCGTAGCTGCGCGGGTCGAGTTCTTGCTCGCTCTTCTCGGGTTCGAGATCGAGGGGATCGAGCTTGGCGTGGAAATGACCGCGGATGCGGTAAGCGCGGATCAGCATCAGCGCGTGCAGCGAGTCACGCGTCGCCTGCAGCACGTCGGTCGAACTCAGTTCGACGCCGGCCTTCTGCGCATTGCCCTTGATCTTGCCGGAGATGACCTTCTCGGTCTCGGCCCAGTTGCCGTCGAGCGCCGCCACCAGTTCGCCGTTCGAGAGCTGCGGCCAGCCCGGCTGTTTCCACGACGCGCCCTTCGCGCTTTTGGTCACGCTCGCCGGGTCGTCCTTCAGGCTCTGGAAAAAGGATTGCCACTGGGCATCGACCGAAGCCGGGTCGGCTTCGTACCGGGCGTAGAGGTCTTCGATATAGGCGGCGTTGCCGCCGTAGAGGAAAGAAGTAAGGGCGAAGGCTGCGTTCGCGTCCTGACGAGACATGCGGGCGTCCTGGCGTGGATCCAAATTCTGGATCGATGGCGTCTGGTATCGTTGCTGACCGCCGGAAGCGGCCATTTCGGGGTCGAATCGGCTGAAAAATGCGTCCCGGCGGCGACCCTTTTACAGATATGGGGACGATTGGGCCACGATAACATGACATTGAAGTGAATTCGGATTCACTATTTTATCCCGATCCGACGCTACCGAAGTAGCGGAAATCGCAACGAAAAAAGCCCGCGCCGGAGGGCGCGGGCCTCAATCGAACTTGAAACCTGACCGCAGAAATCCGGTCTCCTCAGCCTTTCAGCACCTCGACCAGCGTCTTGCCCACCCGCGCGGGGGACGGCGACACCTTGATCCCGGCTTCTTCCATTGCCGCGATCTTGGATTCCGCATCGCCCTTGCCGCCGGAAATGATCGCACCGGCATGGCCCATGCGACGCCCGGGGGGCGCGGTGCGGCCGGCGATGAAGCCGACCATCGGCTTCTTGCGGCCCTTGCGCGCTTCGTCCTTCAGGAACTGCGCGGCATCCTCTTCGGCCGAACCGCCGATCTCGCCGATCATGATGATCGACTCGGTTTTGGGATCGGCGAGGAACATTTCCAGCATCTCGATGAATTCGGTGCCCTTGACCGGATCGCCGCCGATGCCAACTGC
>CAZXJZ010000089.1:0-18061 GCA_964641065.1 uncultured Hyphomicrobiales bacterium
CGATCACCGCGATCAGGAAGTCGAAGCCACTCAGAAGTTCGGTGAAGCCGAAGGTGAGACGCAGCTGCCCGGTGATGGCATCGAGGCCGACCGAGGCCAGCGCGAAGCCAATCATCATCGAGGCGATGGTCTTGAACGGCGGCTCCTTGCTCAGGCCGACGAAGCTGCAAAAGGCGAGGAAATAAACGGCGAACTTCTCCGCCGGCCCGAATTGCAAGGCGAAACTCGCGACCAGCGGCGCGACCAGCGTGATCATGATGACCGCGAACAAGGCGCCGACGAATGACGAAGTGAAGGCTGCGGTCAAAGCCTCGCCGGCCTGACCCTGCTGCGCCATCGGATGGCCGTCGAACGTGGTCGCGACCGACCATGGTTCGCCCGGGATGTTGAACAGAATCGAGGTGATGGCGCCGCCGAACAGCGCGCCCCAGTAGATACACGTCAGCATGATGATGGCCGAAGTCGGCGACATGCTGAAGGTCAGCGGCAACAGGATGGCGACGCCGTTGGCGCCGCCCAGTCCCGGCAACACCCCGATGAGGATGCCGAGCACGATGCCGATCACCATCACCATGATGTTGAACGGCTGGAGCGTCACCGCGAAGCCGTGAAACAGATTTGTGAGTTCTTCCATCGTCGTTGCCCCGAACCAACCCCGTTAAGACGACATGCGCATGGTTACAGATTGAGCCATTGCTCAACCGGGCCCTTCGGTAGCGCGACCAGGAACCACTTCTCGAAAACGAAATAGACGATCAGCGGCATGCCGATCGCGACCGATGCGACGGTGGTCCAGCCATATTTGCCGAGCCAGCGCATGAACCATGCGATGAAGATGGCGGAGGAGACGTAGATGCCGATATATCCGACGGCGAAGGCGTAGATCGTTGCCGGGATCACGACGCTCAGAACCTGCCGAAGCTGGCTCCATTCGGCGAAGATCCCACCCGGCGCATCCGGCCGAACCGCGCTCCACAGGTTCACCGCGCCCGAGATCACGATCGCAATCCCGATATAGAACGGGAAGAACCCGGCTCTCGGCCCTTCTGCGCCCCAACCGATCCCGGCGCTGATGCTGCCGAAGATCGCAAGGGCGCCGAAGGCGATGACCAGCAGCGCCACGCCGACCTCGACGGATTTGTGCGACGGACCGGAACCGTGTGACTCTTGTGTATTCATAATAACCTCGGGCGGGACAAAAAAGGGGCCGGCGGTCCCATCGGACGCCGGCCCTGGTCTCGATCAGTTTCCGGCGAGGAAGCCGGCGTCTTTCATCAGCGCCTTGTGGCGATCTTCTTCCTTCGCGACCCACTTGGCGTATTCGTCACCGGTCATGAACGTGGTGTTGAAAGCACCGCTGTTCATCAGGGACTTCCATTCCGGGGTCTCGCGGACCTTCTTGAACAGCTCGACGTAGAAGTCGACCTGCTCCTTGGTGGCCTTGGGCGACATGAAGATGCCGCGCAGCATCAGATATTCCATGTCGATACCCTGCGACTTGCAGGTCGGAATATCGGACCAGGACATGTCCGCAGTGACCTTTTCCGTGTATTCGAGCGGCTTGCCGTCGAACACGCAGAGCGGACGCAGCTTGCCACCGCGCCATTGGGCGACCGCTTCGATCGGATTGTTTACGGTCGAATCGACGTGATTGCCGACCAGCTGGACCGCGACCTCGCCGCCGCCCTTGAACGGAATGTAGGTCATCTTGGTCCCGGTCGCCTTCTCCAGCGCAACCGTGATGATCTGGTCTTCCTGCTTGGAGCCGGTACCGCCCATTTTCATCGAGCCGGCAGGCGCCTTCTTCAACGCGTCGACATAGTCCTTGACGTTCTTGTAGGGCTTGTCGGCATTCACCCAGAGCACGAACTCGTCGAGCGCCAGCATCGCAACCGGCGTGAGATCCTTCCAGCTGAACGGAATGCCGGTCGCAAGCGGCGTCGTGAACAGGTTCGACAGCGTGATAATGATCTTGTGCGGGTTGCCCGCCGACGACTTCACGTCAAGGAAGCCTTCGCCGCCGGCGCCGCCAGCCTTGTTGATCACGACCATCGGCTGCTTCATCAGATTGTGCTTGGTCACGATCCCCTGGATCGCGCGCGCCATCTGATCGGCGCCGCCGCCGGTACCGGCCGGGATGATGAATTCCACGGGGCGCGTTGGCTCCCATGCGGCATGCGCCGGCAGCGCGAAGCTACCGGCAGTCAACGCGGCAAGTGCTCCAACAGCAATACGCGCTTTCGAAATTTTCATATGCGTTCCTCTCCCATCGATTAGGTCGCGCCAGTCTGTGCCAGCTTCGATAGCGTTGCCACAAGTTCGGTCGGCATCCATGCGACATCTTCGCTTCTGCCTGCCGAGCTCCCGTAGAGGCACAGGGTAGGCACATCAAACCAAATTTGAAAAGAGAATTATTCATAATAACGTCGACGTAACGACAAATATTGGATCACTGCCGGACGAAAATATCTCGACGCAGCGCAACAATTCTTCACTGCAGCGCACAATGAAAACCAAGCACACAGCGTGGTTGGTGATCACGACGCCGAGTCATCCGAACCTTGCGAGAAAAAGACTGGTGCAGAATGACGCAAGCATCGTGCGGTCACTCAGCGGCGCAAGCCGGGGTCCGCACAGACGAACGCGACCTTGGACAATAGCCGGTGCGTGACGCGCTCCGTCGTCAACGCACCGAGCGCAGCACGGTCGATGCATTGTCCAAATGTGCATGCGACGTCCGGCGCCGATCGATCATGTGACCGACGTCGGAGATCCAAGCCGCAGGGTCTAGCCGTTTCGTCTATTGCGACGACGTCGGTTGCTGCGCGGCGTCCGTCGGCATGGATGGCTTCGCCTGCACCTCTGTCGCAGGGGTCGGCGAAGTCCCCGCCGGCAGGGCCGAAGCCTCGGCCTTCACGGGCTCTGCCGCCCTTGCAGCAGGTGCTGAAGGCGTGGTCGCCGTCGTCGCAGGCGCTTCCGCCGGAGCGGCCGGCGTAGCAGCTTCGACCGGTTGCGGCTTCTGCACCGGAGTTTCAGAAATCGCCGGACGCAAGTTCTCCCGGGTACCGATATCCTTGCGAACCGCGAGCAGAACGTTGGATTCGTTGGTCCGCCAGCGATAGCCCATGCCCCAGTCGATCGGCTTGTAAGGACCGCGCCGATAGATTTCAGCCAATTGGTTCTGATGGCGCCCGGGGAAGATTGCGATCGGCCCGAGATAGCGGCCGAAGGGATGCAAGGCCCATTGATCCTGCTTCAGATAAACGACAGGGATTCCGGAATCGTCCTGCACGATGTAATCGGCCTTGCCGACAATGAAGTCGCGCACCTGCGAAAAGCCGCCGCTATGCGGCAGATAGGATGCCGCCTTGAACAGCGCGTCGCCCCTGCCGAAGCTGTCAACGAATTTCAGAAAGCCGGAATTCTTCACGCCGCCATCCGAGACATCGGTCGAGAAGTAATACAGCGTCTGTTTCGGCTTTCCGGGGCTGTGAAACGTGATCCGGACGCCCTGCACGCCGCGCTGCGGCGCACCGCTCTCGACCGGCGCGACGGTTCCCTCGGGGCTGAGCGTCACGAGGTTGATGTCGTCGATCGTCTTCCCGGCGCGCGCGATATAGACCATCAGGATCGGCAGCGTTCCCGACAAGGCGGTTTCGCGCAGCTGATGCTTCATGTTCTTGGTGATGAAGAAGCTGAGCGAGATCGACGACGCCATCGATGAGCGCAGGTTACCGAGCGCACGGCGGGTATAGTCGTTGATCACCGGAATGCGACCGACCGGCTCGAGGCCGCTCAGGATGTAAGTCGAGGCATCCGGGTAGAACGCATTGGCGTAAAGAAAATCCGGGCCGCTGAACATGTAGTACAGCGGCATGCCGGCGCGGTCCTTGATATGGGACGCGGACCAGGCGCGGATCTTCGACAGCCGTTGCGACTCAAGCTGGCCCCAGGACTTGTTGAACGAGGCGGCGTGGTTCTGCCACGACGGGTCGCGTGTGACCTGATCCAGCGCTCCGCTTTCGACCGGCGGGAGACCGGCCAGGAAGCGGGCGGTGTCGTTGAAACTCGCCTTTTCGGCATAGGAGGCGGGCACGAAGGCCTGCGCCGGCAGCGGTGCCGGGGCTTCACGCGCGGGCGCTTCGCGCGCTGGTCCCTGGCGCACCGGCGGTTTGCGCTGCGGCTGATCGCCGAAGATGAAGAACTGGGCCTGAGCGGCAGGAGTCACGGCCGCAACGAGGACGACCGCGAGAGCCGGGGTCAGAAAGCGCGGGAAGTGGACCATTGTGATTGAATGCCTGTGGTCGGGAACGACATGCGAACCGGAGAAGCGTTAACCCACGGGCTTGGCGGCAGGGGTATCATTGACGCCCATGACCATGTTCCGGTCGTGATTCGATATTAGCCGGTGCCCGGTTTGTTTCGATTCGTCCAGCGTAGCGGATACGCCCTGAAAGTTTAAAGAGTCTCATCTCGGACGCTAGCCCGATGGCAACCTTGGAGCCATGCGCGAAAGCCAAGTGCCCGAGCGGCATGGGCCTGAACGCATTGACAGGATTAGTGATCGCGATCGCTGCGATCGCATGCATCCTGCCGTCCGATCGCGGCATCATCGCGACCGCGCAGGCCAGTGCCGAAAATCTAGTCATCCCCCTGCCCCGCCCGCGCCCGGTCATGCGCTTGCCCCGGCCCAGACTTGGCACTTTTCCGGGCAGCACCCGGGTGATGGAATTCGAATCCGCCCCGTTCCCCTATGACGGCAAAAATCCTGTCACCGGTAAGCCGTTCTTCAATGTCTTCTACGAGGGCCGGTTCGGGCGGCGCGGCGCGCGCGGGCAGGTCTATTGGGAGAACGACACCTATACCGATCCGCGAGTGCTGCTGCATATCCCGAAGGGCTTCGACATCCGCAAGCCTGCCGTGATCGTGGTGTTCTTCCACGGCCATGGCGCCAGGATCGACCGCGATGTCCGCGACCGTCAGCAGGTCGCCGCCCAGATCACCCGCTCGGATGCGAACGCTGTGGTAGTCGCTCCGCAATTCGCCGTCGATGCCGCGGATTCCTCCCCCGGCGCGTTCTGGGAGCCCGGCTTCATCGATGAATTCCTGAGCGAGGCGGCCGAGCAATTCGCGCTGATGCTGGGTCAGCCGAAAACCGTGCGCACCTTTTTCAAGATGCCGATCATTCTCGTCAGCTATAGCGGCGGCTATGTGCCGACCGCATGGGCGCTGCGGCTCGGCCATTTCAAGGACCGGCTGCGCGGCATCGTGCTGATGGATTCGCTTTACGGAGAACTGGAACAGTTCGAAAAATGGATCCTGTCGAACCGGAACGGCTTCTTTATCAGCGGCTATCTCGGCTCGACCCGCGCACGCAATCTCGAATTGCAGCGCGATCTCGCGGACAAGGGCATCGCGATCCAGAGATCGCTCAACGGCAATATTGCGCCAGGCAGCGTCGTATTCATCCCCGGACATTCCGAAGATTCGCACCGCGACTATGTCACCCAGGCATGGACGGCCGACCCGATTGCCGACATTCTTAATCGGCTGCCGCAATATCATCAGTAATTGGAAAGACCGCCGCGTGACGAACGATGTGAAGCCCCTCGCCGGCCGTGTTGCCATCGTTACCGGCTCGGGACGCAATATCGGGCGCGCCATCGCGCTCGCTTTCGCGCAAGCCGGCGCGCGTCTCGTGGTCAACGGCCATCGCGACCAGGCCGCGCTCGACGCGGTGGTGGACGAGATCAGGCGCGGCGGCGGCGAGGCCATCGCCTGTCTCGCCGACGTATCGCGAGACGAGGACATCGCGCGCATGGTCGCGCTCGCCCGCGACACCTACGGCCATGTCGACATCGCCGTCTCCAATGTCGGCAAGCGGCCCTATGCCGCCTTCCTCGACATCACACCGGACGACTGGGACGACGTGATCCGCACCAATCTCTCGGCGTCGTTCTATCTCGCCCGCCACGTCATTCCGATGATGCGCGAACGCAAATTTGGCCGGATCATCAACATTTCCGGCTTCTCGGGCTTCTTCGCGCATGTCACGCATCGGGCGCACAGCGTTTCGGCGAAATTCGGCGTGCACGGACTGAGCAAGGCGATCGCCCGCGAATTCGGGCCGGATGGCATCACCGCCAACACCGTGGCGCCGGGCATGATCGAGACCGCGCGCGACTGGTCGCAATACAAGCATGTCGATGTGGAAAAGCTGGCGGCGGAAATTCCGGTACGCCGTCTTGGCACGCCCGACGACATCGCCGAAGCCTGCCTGTTTCTCGCGGGAGAAGGCGGCGGCTTCGTCTCGGGCCAGGTGATCCATGTGAATGGCGGCCAGATGATGATCTGACCGCCTCGCGTGTCCGGCTTTCGGCGGAACGCTATTTCGGTTCGATGCCGGCGTCGCGAATGGTATCGCGCCAATAGACGAGATCCCGCTTCACCCGCGCGTCGAGTTCGGCCGGCGTCGAGCCGACCAGCGAAAAGCCGGACTTTTCCAGCTTCTTCTGCGTATCCGGATCGTCGAGCGCAAACCGCACCGCCTTGTAGAGCCGGTCGATCACCGGCTGCGGCGTTCCGGCCGGTGCGAACAGCCCGTACCAGGTCGCGGTGGTCACGCCCGGGACCACTTCGGCGATGGTCTGCACCTCCGGATGAGACTTGACGCGATTGTCCTCGGCCATGCCGATGATCCGCAACTGGCCATTCTCGACAAAGGAGACGACCGTCGGCAGCGTCGCATAGGTCATCGTGATATGCCCGCCGACCACGTTGGTCACCGCGGGCGCGGTGCCCACGAACGGAACGTGCATGACTTCGATGCCGGCCTTCCGGTTCAGCGTTTCGCCCGCGATGTGATGCCCCGATCCATGCCCGGCGCTGCCGTAGCTGAGTTTGCCGGGCTGCTTCTTCGCTTCGGCAATGAGGTCGCTGATCGACTTGATCGGAGACGACGCCGGAACCACCAGCGCCATATAGGTCTCGGTCATCCGGCTGATGCCGACCATGTCCTTGGCCGGGTCGAATGGGAAATTCTTGTAGGTGAACGGGTTCATCACGACCGTGGCATTGACGCTGAGCAGCAGCGTGTAGCCGTCGGGCGCCGCGCGCAGGGCGGCGGCGGCACCGTTGTTACCAGCGCTGCCCGGCCGGTTTTCGATCACCACCGGCTGGCCAAGCGCTTCGGAGAATTTCGGCTGCAGGATGCGCGCCATGGTATCGACGCCGGCGCCGGGAGGCCACGGCGCGATGATGGTCACCGGGCGCGATGGAAAATTGTCGGCGGCGGCCGGAAGCACGACGGTCGCGAGGGCGCAGGCGGCCGTGAGAACGGAACACACAAAGCGTGACATCATCGATCAACTCCCTGATGAACTCTGGTCGCTTTGTGCGACTCTGGTTGGATTCTACTGCGGACACGTCCGCTAATATTGCTCCAGCAGCGCCTGCCGGAATCTCGATTTCAGGATCACGCCGCTTTTCGGCGGCATTATAACCGGACTGCGTTCGGCCTTGATCTTGATGACCGCAAGGTAGGGCCCCGCGTGGCCGGTCATGCGCCGCCTCACATCGGCGATGCGCGACATCTCGCTGACCGTTTCGGTCGCGGCAAAACCGCTTGCGGCGGCGATCCCGGCAATATCGATGCCGGCCGACGTATGGCTCACCTGTTCGCCGGTCTCGCCGAAGCGTTCGTTATCCAGCACGACGACCGACAGATTGCGTGGCTTCTTGGCTCCGATGGTCGCGAGCGCGCCGGAATTCATCATCAGTTCGGCATCGCCGGTGATCACGATCACGCTGCGCTCCGGTTGCGCCAGCGCGAGGCCGAGTCCGACCGAGGTCGCAAGCCCCATGGCGCCGAGCAGATAGAAATTCAGCGGGCGGTCGCCGACAGCCATCACGTCGGATACCGGCGAGCCGAGGCCGCAGACGATCAGTTCCTTGTCGATGTCCGCCAGCAGAGCCGGCACAACCTCGCGGCGTTTTAATGCTTCGGTCATGGCCGCCTTCTCACATCGCCTTATTACATCGCCTTGGCGCCGAGCAGGCGCTGCGACAGCAGCACCGCCACCGGCTCCTCGGAACGGAACGTCATCGTCAGACCGCCGGCGACCAGTGCCGCCGCTTCGTCCTCGCGCGTGGCGCTGAAGACGTGGAAACCCGCAAGCTTAAGGCTCTCCGCCGTGATCCGGCCCATGGGAATCTGCCAGGGATTTCCCTCGCCGAATTCGCCACGCATGCTGACCAGGAGAAAAAGCGGAAAGCGGCAATTGGTGACGAGCGAGAATGCGTTGATGCAATTGCCAACGCCGCTGCTCTGGATCGCCATGACACTGCGCTTGCCGCCGAGCCATGCGCCGCAACAGACGCCGACGCCCTCTTCCTCGGTCGTCAGCATGACGGCGCGGTTCGGGGTTTCGGCATGCAGCCGCCTGATGAGAAAATCTAGACCGCCATCGGGCAGATAGGCGAACAGCTCGATATTCTCGCGCATGAAGTGCGACCAGATCTCGTCGCGCCAGCCGCCGGCCGCCCTCGCCTCACTTGGAACCACGTTCAAGCATCCACCTTCCGCTACATCGGCATGCGCCACGGCGTTAGCAGATACGAAATTGGCCTGCGAGACCCGGTCTAGCAGGCCAAACACTTGCGCGGTTCAGTCGCGCTTCGCCAGAAACGCGGCCCGCCGCTGGGTGATCGGCGCGCGCGCCTGCTCGCGCAACTGTCCGAGTTCGGCATTCTCGCGTTCGATCAGCCGGAAGGCCTGATCCTTGCCGGCGAGATACGGATTCGGCCATGACTGTCCGTCCCACCCGTAATAGGCGGACGCGACCAGCGTAAAATTCGGATTCACCAGATGCGGACGCGCCAATGCCACCAGATCGGCGCGGCCGGCCGCAACGATGGTGTTGACCTGATCGGCGCTGGTGATGTTGCCGACGGTGATGGTCGGCATCTCGACTTCGCTGCGGATCGCATCCGAGAACGGAGTCTGGAACATGCGGCCATAGACCGGACGCGCCTCGCTCGTCGTCTGACCGGCCGATACGTCGATGATGTCGAGCCCGCGCGCCTTCAGCATCTTCGCGATCCCGATGGCATCGTCGATGTCGAGCCCCCGCCCCGGCACCCAGTCGCTGGCGGAAATGCGCACCGACATCGGCTTGCCGGCGGGCCAGACTTCGCGAACCGCGTCGAAGACCTCGAGCGGATAGCGCATGCGGTTATCGAGGCTGCCGCCATACTCGTCGTTGCGCTGATTGGTCAGCGGCGAGATGAAGCTCGACAGCAGATAGCCATGCGCCATGTGCAACTCGAGCATATCGAAGCCGGCGACATGCGCATGGCGCGCGGCCTGCACGAAGGATTTCCGCACCGTCGTCATTTCCGCGCGACCGATTTCGGTCGGCAGATGACTGTCGGCGCGATATTTCAGTGGCGAGGCCGACATGGTCGGCCAGTTGCCGTCTGCAAGCGGTTGATCCATCCCCTCCCAGCCGAGCCGGGTCGAGCCCTTGCGGCCGGCATGGCCGATCTGCAGGCAGAGTTTGGCTTCGCTGTTGGCATGGACGAAGTCGCAGATCCGGGTCCAGGCCTTCACCTGCTCGGGTGAGTATATGCCGGGACAGCCCGGCGTGATGCGCGCATCCTCGCTCACCGATGTCATCTCGGCGAAGACGAGGCCCGCGCCGCCCTGCGCCATCTTGCCGAGATGCACCAGATGGAAGTCACCTGGAATGTTGCCGGGCTCCGCCGAATACATATTCATCGGCGATACCACCACGCGGTTCTGCACCGTCATCGCGCCGATGCGGAACGGCGTGAACATCGGCGGCGGCGGATTGTTGGTGGGCACCTCGAAACCAAGGTCGCTCCTGACTTTTCCGGCCCACCAGCGGTCGACCTCGGCGCCGAAGGCAGGATCGCGCCGCTTCAGGTTTTCATAGGTGATTTGCTTCGAGCGCGAGAGCAGCGAGAAGGCGAGCTGCATCGGCTCCAGCTTCCAGAAGCGGCGCGGCGTCTCGAACCAGACGAGGCTCACGTCGGCGGCATGCTGCGTCTTTTCCACCTCTTCGCGGCGCGTGGTCTCGTAGTGCTTTAGTGCGTCGGGCACAGTCGCTTTCGCGGCGAATGAATCGGCAAGCGCGATGGCATCCTCCATCGCGAGCTTGGTACCGGACCCGATCGAATAATGCGCGGTGTGCAGCGCGTCCCCGATCAGAACGATATTGTCGCGATACCATCGCTCGTTCTTGATCATCGGAAAATTGCGCCAGATCGAGCGATTGGTCAGCACCGGATGGCCGTCGAGCAGATCGGCGAAGGTGCGCTCGAGGTAAGCTGCGGTTTGCGCCTCGTCGGCCTTGTCGAGGCCGGCACGCAGCCACGTCGCCTCGTCGCATTCCGGCACCAGGGTGCTCATGCCCGGCTTGTATTGATAGGCGCCGAGAATCCAGATGCCGTGTTCGTTCTCGCGGAAATCGAAGGTGAAGGCGGGAAAGGATTTGGTGGTCCCACACCAGGAGAATTTGTTCTTTCGCCAGTCCAGGCTCGGCTTGAAGTGATCGGCATAATGCGTGCGGATGGCGCTGTTGATGCCGTCGGCAGCGACGACCAGATCGCTTTCGGGAAGCGCATCGACATTCACCTCGGTCTGAAATTCAAGCTCGACGCCAAGCTTACGCGCGCGATCCTGCAGCAGCATCAACAGCGTCTTCCGCTCCAGCCCGCAGAAACCGTGCCCGTCCGAGCGGATCGTCTGACCCCGCACGTTAATGTCGATCTCGCCCCAATAAACGAAATGCCGCGCGATCGCCTCGAAGGTCTCGGGGTCGGCGTTCTGGATATTGTCCAGCGTCTCGTCGGAGAACACGACGCCGAAGCCGAAGGTATCGTCCGGCCGGTTGCGCTCATAGACCGTGATCAGATGGCGCGGATCGGCCTTCTTCATCAGGATCGCGAAATACAGCCCGCCTGGCCCGCCGCCGATCACGGAAATCTTGAGCGGTTGGGTCATGCTTTTCTCCCCTCCCCCCGCGAGCGAAGCGAGTGGTGGGGTGGGGTCGGGGGTGGGGGATATTAACAAAACGCCCCCCACCCCGATCTCCTTCGCTTCAGCTCAGTCGATCGACCCTCCCCACTGCTTCGCGGGGGGAGGGAAAAGAAAACTCAAACATCTTCCTTGTCCGCTGTCATGCTCTGCAACCCGCGGCGGCTTCGATCCCTGCAGTCGCGGGCTAGGATTTGCAGCCCCGGGATAGCACCCGGCCGCAAACCGGCCGACACTACCGCGACCGGGCACTGATCGGGGACCTTCATGCCAGCGCCGCTTCCACTGCCATTGCCGAAGTCACGCGCGGAGATTGCGACGATCCAAAGCGAGCGCAAACGGGTCGCTTTCGATCGCGCCCGCACGCTGCCCTGGTATCGCGGCAAGCTCGACCATATCGATCCGGACCGGCTCGACGATCCTGCCGTGTGGCAGACCATCCCGATCCTCGACAAGGACATCCTGCGCACCTTCGATCACGCCAGCTTCATGGAGCAGTTCTGCGCGGTGCCACACACCGAGATCGCGGAATTCTGGCGATCGGGCGGCTCGACCGGCAAGCCAGTCTTTTATCCGCGCACCGCCGACGACGTTACCTACGGCCTTCTCACCTGGGGCCGCTCGTTTCCCTGCATCGGCATTGGCAAGGGCGACCTCGTGCATATGTCGTTCCCGATCGGCATTCACCCGGCGGGACAGGTCTGGGCCCGCGCCGCGCACTGGTTCGATGTCGGCATGAACTGGGTCGGCGCCGGCAATGCGGTGCCGTCCGAAGCGCAACTCGGGCTGATCGCGTCGCTGAAGCCGACGGTGTTCATCGGCATGTCGAGTTTCGCGCTGCATCTCGCCAATCTCGCCGAGGCCAAAGGCATCGACCTTGCCGCTTCGTCGGTGAAAAAAGTGGTGTGCTCAGCCGAGACGCTGTCGCAGGCCAAGCGCGAGAAGATCGGCCGCATGTGGGGCGCCAAGGTCTACGACGTATTCGGCATGAGCGAAGCCGGACTCATGGGCGCCGAGAACGACGTGCATGACGGCATCCATATCTGGACCGACATGTTCTTCATCGAGGTGGTGGATGCCGACACGGGAATCGCCGTGCCGGAAGGCGAGGTCGGCACGCTTTGCGTCACTCCGCTCTGGACCAATCACGCAACGCCGTTCCTGCGCTGGAATTCCGGCGACATGGTTCGTTACATCGACCGGTCGCAGGGCACGGGCCAATGGGCCGATCTGTTCCCGATGATCCGTCACGCCAACCGCACCACCGGCTTCTTCAAGCTGCGCGGCGTCAACATGAACCACGCGGATTTCGAGGACACGATGTTCTCCGAACCGCAGGTCAACGATTTCCAGGCGGTGCTGGTGACCGAGGAAGCCACCGGACGCGAGTCGATGCGGCTTCTGATCGAGGTGAAGCGCGGTTCGGACTCTGCGGCGGTGCGCGACCTGGTCGGCGCGCTGATCAAGCGCACATTCGAAGTCACGCCGGATGTCGAAGTGCTGCCGCTGGGCACGCTGGCGGCGGAATTCGAGCGCAGCATCAAGGCGCCGCGGTTTGTGGACAAGCGGGTTTAGCGTCTCACAAAGCCCCGCCCCAGCACCGTGCTGGGCGTCTCGCCGAACCGCGCCGCAAAATCCCGCGCAAACTTGCTCATATGTGTGAAGCCGCAAGCGAGCGCGATCTGCGTCACACTGCGCTCCGCCGGATCGGCGCGCGACAATTCATCATGCGCGAGTTCGAGGCGCAGCGTTTTCACATAGACCATCGGCGGCACACCCCGGAAGCGCCGGAACCCGCTGAACAGCGAGCGAATGCTGACGTCCGACGCCGCGGCAAGATCCTCGATCGCGATCGGCTCGCGCAGATGCGCGCGGATATAATCCTCGGCGCGGTGGACATAGTAGGGCGCGCAGGGCGCTGAAGTCCGGTCGTAAAGATCGCGGAAGCGATGCGGAAACGCCGCCAGCATCAACGCCATCATGGTGGCGTCGAGATGCGCGCTGACGCGCGGATGCGACAGGCCGTTCAGCGCATCGGCGCTGTCGTCGCGCACCGCCTTCGCCATCTCGATCATGGTGCGCGGCCCGGCCTCGACCGGCACGATGTCGAAATCGAAATCCAGCCGCCCCGCGACATCGACGCCAATCTCGCGCGACGCAAAGCGTTCGAAACGATCGCGGTCGACCTTGACGATCAGTTGCCGGCAATCGCTGTCCCAGGTCTTGGAGAGCGGCTCGGACGGATGCACGACATAGCTCTTGCCGCCGCCGACCACCTGGGTTCGTCCGCGATGGCGGATTTCGCAGGCGCCGCCGAGGATGAACTGGAACAGATAGAAGCGGCCCATTTCCGGCGCTCTCATCGTCACCGGGGCACCGTATTGCAGCCAGTGCAGCGACACGCGACCGGCTTTCACCGCCTCATGCCGCATCCGGAGTCCGGCTTCCTCGCGCGGCACGACCAGTTCGTGCGAGCGGAACACCTCGCTCATGTAACGCCGCGCAGCCGGCACGCTCGCGGTCTCGAATTCGGCGAGCGGCTTTGGTGCAGATGACGATACGAGGCCAAGCATCGCGATGCCCGAAATCATTGGCGATCCGGTCACCATAGACGAGCTTGGCGCATTGCGTAATGCGGCCGCCTGCCAAAATTTCGAGCCACCGCTCGGGCGAGCAACGCGAGCGGCGCCGCACGGGTCGCAGGCGCCGATCGACGGATGGCCGGCGCCTTAAGCCGCCCGATGCCGGGCCACCGGCCGATCCCGTGCTGCGACCGGACGCGCTTCGGCTTCGAAGCGGAAATAGCCGACCCGCTCCGCCATAGCTGTCTGCTGGTCTTCGAGGGTTTTGGCGGTCGAGGCATTTTCCTCGACCAGCGCCGAGTTCTGCTGCGTCGCCTCGTCCATCTGGGTCAGCGCCCTGTTGACCTGGTCGATTCCGGCGGCCTGCTCCGCGCTCGCCGTCGCGATATCGGCCACGATTTCGGCGACGCCCCTGATCGAGCGCACGATCTCGTCGAGCGACTGACCGGCACGATTCACGAGCTCGACGCCCTCTCTTACCTCGTCGGAAGAATTGGCGATCAGACCATTGATGTCCTTTGCGGCCTGCGACGAACGCTGGGCCAGGCTGCGCACCTCGGACGCCACCACCGCGAAACCGCGACCTGCCTCGCCCGCGCGGGCGGCCTCCACCGCTGCATTGAGCGCCAGCAGGTTGGTCTGGCGCGCGATCTCGTCGATGACCGAGATGATCTCCGAAATCTTGCGCGACGATCCCTCGATACGCGACATCGCATTGACGGCTTCGGCGACCACGGCACCGCCGCGACTGGCGATGTCCTGAGTGCCCTGCGCAAGCTGATTGGCGTGGTTGGCGTTATCCGCGTTCTTCCGCACCGTCGCCGCGATCTCTTCCATCGATGCCGAGGTCTGCTCCAGGCTTGCAGCCTGCTCCTCGGTGCGCTGCGACAGGTCCGTGGTGGAGGTCGAAATCTCAGCCGCTGCGTTCGAGACCTCAAGGCTGGACATCGCGATATTGCGGATCGTCTCCTGCAACTTGCCGATGGCGCCGTTGAAATCTCCCTGGATCTTCCGGTACTCTTGGGCCCAGTCGTCGTGGACGCGATACGTCAGGTCTCCGCTCGCAAGCCGTTCGAGACCCTGGCCGAGCCCTTCGACCACCTGCGCCACCTGACGTGCGGCTTCCTGCTGCGCGGCCTCGTTCCTGGCACGCTCCGCTTCCACGGCCTTGCGCTGATCGTCGGCCGCCTGCTCCAGATGCAGCTTCTCGATTCCGGCATCGCGGAACACCACCACGGCACGCGCCATCTCACCGATTTCGTCCTTGCGATCGGCGCCGCCGACTTCGCTGTCGAGCCGGCCACGGGACATAGCGGCCATGACGGCGTTGAGCGAAAGGATCGGGCGCGTAATGCCGCGCGCAATGAACCATGCCAGCAGAATGCCGATCGCGATCGCAATCGCTGCGACCGTAACGCTGGTCAGAATCGTTGAGTGGATACTCGCTTCACCCGCTACCTTGGTCGCCGCCAGTGCCGCGTCTTGACTCTTTTTCAGGTCGGCGCGGCTCTTGATCATGTCGGCCGACAGCTTGCCTTCGGCCTCGAGCAGACGCGAGTTCTGAGCAAGCAGCTTCATCGTAGAATTGAAAGCAGCGCTGTACGACGCAACCAGCGGAAGCAACTGCTGCAGCTTTTCGCGCCGCTCGGCGGTGCGCGCCGCCGTCCCGAACTTCTTAAGGGTCTCCGCCATCGCGGCGAATTGGGCGTTCGCGGCTTCCTCGAGCTTCGGATTACGGGTCGAGTTGTGCAGCAGGCCGTTGACGCGGCCCCACAGGAATTGCTCGGTCGCAAGAGCGGCCAGCGAAACCAGCGCCAGATCGCTGTCGGCCACGGCGCTCTGTGTGAGCTCCTTCAGCTCGCCATACAGACGGTTACCGAGCGGTGTCGTGGATTCAGCAATTGTGCGGCGAAGCTCGGCCTGATTCTTCGCGATATCCTCGAACACCGCCATGTATTGATCGACCTGACCAAGGATCGCCCGCGCCATGTCTTGTCGCTCCTTGGAGAGCGCGTTCGATGCGGTGAAAGCATATCCCTCGCGAACGGTCTGAGCCAGTTCGCGAATCCGCGTCAGCACTCTGTCTTCGCCCTTGTCGAAGTACATCTGCATGTTCAGGCGGAGCGCAACGAAGTCTCGATCGGCCTGCGCAACGCGTGAAGCGGTGTCGGAAATATTTGTGAACCGCCCGAAGCTGTCGCTTGCGCTCCTCAGGCCGAAATAGCCCGTAGCGGCCACGATCACCAGCAGGCCAAGGACAATGATATAGCCCGCTCCAATCCGGGTACCGATCTTGAAGCTTGAGTTCATATTAGAAAGCCAGGTCATGGGTTCGCCTCGCTAGTGACGGGCGGCACGACCCGTTCTCGTCAATCATCCACACGCGGTTTCGCGCGCTCGTGACTGGATCATTAGCTCTCTTTATGATCGGTAAAGGGGTGGGGCGAGCCATGACCGCGTCGCATGGATGTCGCGTGTCTCGCGGCGGATAACGCATGACGCCCAAAAGCTGGGCAGACGCAAACCATCGTAAGAGGCAATCAACGCCTCTTGGGTCCGAGACCGCCGCGAACCGCAAACCGCTCGCAGGCCCGCGCCAGCGCGAGCAGATCGGCATCCCGCCCCTGCGCCGCGACAAGCTGGTAGCCGATCGGCAGCCTTTTGGACAACAGCCCGGCCGGCAGGCTGATCGCCGGCAGCCCGAGCGCATTGGCGAACGGCGTGAACACTGCATGCCCGCGCGGTCCGACCGGCTGTCCGTCGATGATACCGGGATAGATTTCGGTCGCCGGCCACGGCATGGCCGCGGCCGTGGGCGTGAGCAAAACATCGAAACGCTCAAACAGCGTATCGAATGCGACGGCGACCGCCTTGATGGCATCGAGTGCCGCGAGATAATCGGCCGCGGAATAGCGGCGGCCGTTTCGGGCCATCTCGGCCAGCGATGGACTGATCAGGTCGTCGCGGTCGCCGTGCTGCGCCATCAGCCAGGCAAGGCCGGACTGGCTGATCACCGGCCAGATCTCCGCAATAGGCGCAGCGAGGTCGAAATCGTGCGCGGTCTCGACATTGTGTCCCTGCCCCGCAAGCTTCGCTGCGATGTCCGCCACCTCAGCGGCGATCTCGCGGTCCACGGGCGCGCCGGAAAAGGTCGGGATGTAGAGGATGCGCGCGCGCCCAACGCCGGCCGATGGCGGCCGCCATTTCGGACCGCCGATCACGTCCATCGCGAGCAAGATATCTTCGACATTACGCGCAATCGGACCGATCACTTCAAGATCGTGCAGGATGGCTGGAAAGCCATGCCGGCGTTGCACCATTCCGCGCGACGGCTTGAAACCGACCAGCCCGGTATGCGCCGCCGGCCTGCGGATCGAACCGCCGCCGTCGGTCCCCATCGCGATCGGCCCCATGCCGCACGCAACGGCGGCCACCGCGCCGCCGCTTGATCCGCCCGGCGTGAGCGCAAGGTCGTAGGGATTGCGGGTCGGCCCGAACAGCGCGTTGTCGGTGTAACCCTGCGAGGTGAATTCCGGCACGTTGGTCTTGCCGAGAATGATGGCGCCGCCGGCGCGCAGCTTGTCGATCGGCGGCTCGTCGCGATCGGGGACATGCTCGGCGTAGAGCCTGCTGCCCCAGGTCGTGCGGAGACCCTGAACGAAAATGCTGTCCTTCACCGTGACCGGAACGCCGTCGAGCGGACCGAGCGATGCGCCCGCGCGGAAGCGCTCGGTGCTGACGCGCGCCTGCGCCAGTGCGCCGTCGCGATCGAGCGTGACGATGGCATTGACGGCAGGATTGAAATCGTCGATCCGCGCGAGGATGGAGGTCAGCGCATCATTCGGAGTTGCTGTACCTTCTCGGTAGGCGCTCCCGAGCTCCGACGCAGACAATGTCCAGAGTTCAGCTTGCGGCACGTCGCTCATGTGGCGACGCTACTACTTGCCGCCCCAATGCACAAAGCTGCGCTCCGCCAGCAGAAACAGCAGGTTGAGTGCATAGCCCAGCGCGCCGGCTGCAAAGATCGCCGCATACATCCGCGGCATGTCGAACAATTGCTGCGCCTCGAACACGCTGTGCCCCAGTCCGTCCTGCGAGCCGATGAACATCTCCGCTACCACGATGATGACCAGCGCCAGCGACACGCCATTGCGCAAGCCGACGAAGGTCTGCGGCATCGATTCCAGCAGAGTCACGTCCATCAGCACGCGCAAAGACGATGCCCCCATCACCTTGGCGGCGAGCAGCCGCGTCTTGCGCGCATTCATCACGCCATAGGCGACGTTGAACAGGATCACGAGGATGGCGCCGAAAGCTGCGACCGAAATCTTGGTCTCATCGCCGACGCCGAACAGCACAAGGAATAGCGGAAACATCGCCGACGCCGGGGTCGACCGGAAGAAATCGATCACGAATTCCA
>CAZXJZ010000090.1:0-17619 GCA_964641065.1 uncultured Hyphomicrobiales bacterium
ATCTCGAGGAGCGCGACGTCCTCTTCATCGACGAGATCCACCGGCTCAATCCGCAGGTCGAGGAAATCCTTTATCCGGCGATGGAGGATTTCCAGCTTGACCTGATCATCGGCGAGGGACCGGCGGCGCGCTCGGTGAAGATCGAATTGTCGAAATTCACGCTGGTCGGTGCGACCACGCGCGCAGGCCTGCTCACCAATCCGCTGCGCGACCGTTTCGGCATTCCGGTGCGTCTCGATTTCTATACCGAGGCAGAGCTGGAGCAGATCGTGACACGCGGTGCCCGCGTGCTTGGTGTCGCCATCACCAAGGATGGCGCGAACGAGATCGCAAGGCGCGCGCGGGGCACCCCGCGCATCGCCGGCCGTCTCCTACGGCGCCTGCGCGATTTCGCCGACGTGCAGGGTGACAAGGCGATCGATCGCGCCGTTGCCGACACGGCGCTCCGCGCGCTGGAGGTGGATGGCGCGGGACTCGATGCGATGGACCGGCGCTATCTCACCACCATCGCGCTCAACTATGGCGGCGGGCCGGTCGGCGTCGAGACGATTGCCGCGGCATTGTCGGAGCCGCGCGATGCGATCGAGGATATCATCGAGCCGTTCCTGATTCAGAAGGGCTTCGTGCAACGCACCCCGCGCGGCCGGCTGCTCACGGAACACGCCTTCCGGCATCTCGGCCTTGCCGTGCCCGCGCGCGATCCAGCTCAATTCGGGCTGTTCGGGCAGGAGGATTGAACCTCACGGCCACCTTGCGCGACCAACGAACCCTGCCTTCAACGGGTGCGCCATGTCCGATTTCATTAAAGAGGCCGCCAACTGGGCGACGATGCCGATTCCGGGCGCGGAGACGCCGGAGGAGCAGGCGACGCTGTTCGATGCCATGCCGATGGCCGAACTCGCCGATACCTGGCGCGCCTTGCAGCAGATCGGATTGCGCGACAAGACCGACGGGACCTGGGCGACGTTCCACTATTTCGACTCGCTGCCGCACCGGCAGCCGGAGCGTGCGCTGGATCTTATCCTGGAGCTTTTGCAGCGCGAGGCCGACATGGCACTGCTGCTGCAACTCGGCGATAAATTTGCGCCGGCGTTGATGATCAACCATGGAGCCAGTCTCATCGGCCGGCTGGAGCGCGAGGTAGCGGACAAACCGAAGCTGCGCTGGCTGCTGGGGAGTGTCTATTGGTGGACCGAGGACACGGCGCTGGAAAACAGGCTTGCCGCCATTGCCGATCGAGAAGGATGGCGCGCCACCCGCGATGCGCATGAGGAGCGCAATCCGCTGATCGATTTTGCCAGACTCTCGCCGACTGACATCGCCAGAGTTTGGATCGCGCAAAACCAATGCGCCGACAAGGACCGCGACCAGAACTGGTCGGCGCTGCGCGATTACGAGAGCGAACTTCGCGTCCAGGATCCGGGGCGGGCGCTGGCGATCATCCTCGAGGTGCTCAAGATCGAGACCAATCCGAACATGCTGTCGTATCTCGCGGCGGGTCCGCTCGAAGACCTGATCACGCTGGGGACGATCGATATGATCGAAGCGGAGGCGGCGAGGAATGAGCGCTTCCGATGGCTGCTGGGCGGGGTGTGGTACTACACTGCGCCGGACGAATTGAAGGCGCGGCTTGATGCGATCGTGCAGGGGCAGCACTGGTAGTTCGTCGCCGTTACAGCGGCAGCTTTGTTGCGAATTGTCGCATGCAGCCTAACGCCAGCACGAATCTGCGCGCTCCGGCGTTTATGCCTTCGCACCATTCAATGCGGGGGACTGAATGCAGCGGGCCGGGATGTCGATTGCGTGGCGCGGAAGTGTGCAGCTTGCATGCGCGCTGGCGGTGTCTGCCTTTGTGCTCTCGTTTTCCTCACACGGCATGGCGCGCACCAGCCCGGTACCGGACGAGACCGAGACCGAGCCCGTGGAATACGAAGCCGTGCGCATCGGCGGCGCGTTCGAGTTCCCGTGGTCGATCGCCTTCCTGCCGGACCGTTCGCTGCTGCTGACAGAGCGCATGGGCCGACTCCGGCAGATTCGCCCGGACGGCACCGTGCGCGACATTACTGGCCTGCCGCCGATATTCTCGTCGGGACTGGCCGGTCTGCTGGACGTCGCGGTCGATCCCGACTTCGTCAAGAATCGACAGATTTACCTTTCGTATGTCCATGGCAGCGCGAAGCATTCGACAATCCGGGTGATACGGGCGCAGCTCAGCCGCGACGACAATCGACTGATCGGAAAGTCCGTGATCTTCGAAAGCACCGGCGCCGAGAAGGACGAGCAGTATGGTGGCCGCCTAGCCGTCACGCGCGACGGGTATCTGTTTTTGACCGTCGGCGATCGCTGGGAACAGGATCGGGCGCAACGTCTCGACGATCATCTCGGTACCGTCATTCGGATCCGCATCGATGGCAGCGTGCCGCCGGACAATCCATTCTACGGCCGGAAGGATGCGAAGCCGGAAATCTGGAGCTTCGGCCATCGCAACGCGCAAGGCCTCGCCTTCGACGAGGACCGTGGCCACCTTTATGCCGTCGAGCATGGGCCGATGGGCGGCGATGAACTGAACCGGATCGAACGCGGTCGCAATTACGGCTGGCCTGTCATCTCGCATGGCATCGCCTATGACGGAACACCGATGCCGGGCGGCAAGGCCCAAGACGGCATGGAGCAGCCGGCACATGTGTTCGGCGAACCGCCGGCACAGGCTCCTTCCGGCCTCGCAATCGACAGCGCGGGCGGTAGCCCGATTCTGTGGGTCGGCACATTGGCCGGCCAGGCGCTGCTGCGGCTCGACTGGGATGGCGAGGGCTGGCGCGAGACCCGGCTGCTGCATGAGCAACTCGGGCGCATCCGCGATGTCCGGGTCGGGCCGGACGGCCTGCTCTATGTCATCACAGATGACCTGGAGGGCGGGCTCTACCGGATCGATCCGATCATCGAGCAGGCGGGGCAGCCGCGTCCCGCGCGCTGATGTTGGTATCGCCGGGAAGCTTGCTATAACGCGCGCTTCCGCAAGCGAGCGACGCTGACCTATGACATCCGTTCCTCTCGACGGCGAACTGCGTGACGGGCGCCACACTTTCATCGTGCGCGTCTATTACGAGGACACCGACTTCACCGGCATCGTCTATCACGCCAATTACCTGCGCTACATGGAGCGGGGCCGAACGAACTATCTGCGGCTGATCGGGGCCGATCATCGCGTGCTGTTCGAGCAGACCGAGGAGGAGGCCCCGGGCTTCGCTTTCGTGGTGCGCTCGATGACGCTGGATTTCCTCAAGCCAGCGCGCATGGACGACATTCTCACGATCGTCAGCGAGCCGAACGAAGTGAAGGGCGCCTCCGTCACCATCCGGCAGCGGGTGATGCGCGGCGATGACTTGCTGGTGCAGGCGGATGTGCGCGTCGCTTTCATTTCCGGCGGGCGGGCGAAGCCGATCCCGAAGCCGCTGCGGATCGCGATGAAGGCGGACCAGGACGCGGCGAGCGCCTGAACCGCACCTGCACTGAGCTTGACTCCATGCGAGCCTGATCGGCAAAACGTTATGGCCGGTTAGCCCGAAGCAGGGAGCCCTGCATGTCGCGTCCGCCGTTTCCACCCTTCACCGAAGAGACCGCGCGGCAGAAAGTCCGCATGGCCGAGGATGCCTGGAATTCTCGCGATCCGGTGAAGGTGTCGCTCGCCTACACGCCGGACTCCACATGGCGCAACCGTTCGGAATTTTTCGTCGGTCGCGACGCGATCGTGGATTTCCTTACCCGCAAATGGGCCAAGGAGCACGATTATCGCCTGATCAAGGATCTCTGGGCGTTTCACGGCAATCACATCGCGGTGCGCTTCCAGTATGAGTGGCACGACGAGAGCGGCGCCTGGTTTCGCTCCTATGGCAACGAGCAATGGGAGTTCGACGAAGCCGGGCTGATGAAGCGGCGCGAGGCCTCGATCAACGACGTTGCGATCGGGATCGAGGACAGGCGGTTCTTCTGGGACGCGCCCGGCCGGCGACCGGATGAGTTGCCTGGGCTTGCGGCCGTTCCATTTTGAACGGCCGCCCATCGACGTGGCCCTTCGACGCATGTTAACCCCCTTCACATGGTCTGGAAACGCGGCAGCGGCCCGGAACGCGGCTATCACCACGGCAATCTGAAAGAAGCCTTGGTGCGCGCGGCGCTTGCCTTGATCGCCGAGAAGGGGCCGGCCGGCTTCACCTTCGCGGATGCCGCCCGCTGGGCCGGCGTCAGCGCCGCCGCGCCCTATCGCCATTACCGGGACCGCGAAGAGTTGCTCGCCGACGTCGCGCGGCGCGGCTTCGACGAATTTACCGACCGCCTCTTAAAAGCGTGGGACCAGGGAAAGCCCGATCCCCAAACCGCTTTCCAGCGTCTCGGCAAAAGCTATCTGGACTTTGCGCGCTCCGAACCGGCCTTCTACTCTGCCATGTTCGAGGCGGGAGTTCCGCCAGACGCCAACCCGGAACTCCGTGCAGCCGGCGACCGGGCCTTTGCGGTTGTTCGCTCCGCCTGCGAGGCGATTTCCCTGCTGCTGCCGAAGGACAAGCGGCCGCCGGCTTTGATGATGGCGCTGCACATCTGGGCGCTTTCGCACGGCATCGCGTCTCTGTTCGCGCGCGGCGACGGATCGCAGCGGGTGTTGCCAATGTCGGCGGAGGACCTGTTGGAAGCGGGAGTCCTTGTCTATCTGAGTGGTCTCGGCCTGCACGGGCGATAAGCCCGGCTTTGTGCCTCCAGGCTGACCTGAAATGACGCAACCGTGAAGGGCGCGCCTTGACGGGAGGGCAGAGCGCCGTTATGTAAATGTTATTAACATTCACATCTCGCCATGAGGATGCGATGAACGCGATGACACTCACGGACAAGATCGACGACTACGGCAGGCCAGCCTGGATCCTTCTGACGGTCCTCGGCTTCGTCGTGTGGTGGCCTATCGGCCTCGCCCTCCTGGCCTTTACGGTATGGAGCGGTCGAATGGCTTGCAGTCGCTACGGCATGGAACGCTGGCAGAACAAAATGACCCGCATGCAGGAGAAGATGGACCGCGTGCGCACCCAGATGCAGGGTGGTGGCGGTGCAGGCTTCTGGTCGCCGCCCTCCTCCGGCAACCGCGCCTTCGACGAATACCGAGCCGAGACGCTGCGCCGGCTCGAGGACGAGCAGCGCGAATTCCAGGAATTCCTGGTTCGTCTGCGCGAAGCCAAGGACAAGGCCGAATTCGACCAGTTCATGGCCGACCGGCGCGGACGCCCCGACATCACGCCGCCGTCGCCGTCTCAGGCGTAACCGTCTCGCGTATCGTTACGCCTCGAATGCCCGCCGGTGATGAACCGGCGGGCGTTTTTATTTCGGTTCCACGGTCCGGTGCGAAATGGATGCGCGCAGACCCGCGAGGCTGAGGAGTTTCCCCACGACCGGGCTCTCGCCGTCGTCCCCCTCGGACTAGCCGCGCCGCGGCCGAGACAAATCGTAGCGAATCCGTAACCAATCCTTAACCACATTAGGCGCTGGTTAGCAGGGAGGGAGACCCGGCCACGCCCTAGTTTGGCCAAGTTTCGCGGGGATTTCGTCGACCTTGCCGGAGGTGGACGGCGGCGTCTTCGCAATAATCGGATCTGTGTGCCGCGTTCGCCAACGGACGCGATCCGGTTTCCGATTTGGGACGGACACAGGCGTGCGACGTTTTGTCGGGCTGTCGAGCAATGGGCTGACGCGAGCCCGGAGAGACTTCGTATGGAAACCGACGTAGCGCAGTCGGCACTGCCCGTTGCCGCGGATCTGTCGATTCTCGGCCTGTTCTGGCAGGCACATTGGGTCGTGAAGGCCGTGATGATCGGGTTGCTGGCCTGCTCGATCTGGGTCTGGGCGATCGCGATCGACAAGTTCCTGCTGTTCCGCCGCACCAAGTCGGCGATGGACCGCTTCGAACAGGCCTTCTGGTCCGGTCAATCGCTCGAGGAATTGTATCGGTCGCTCTCGGCCAAGCCCACGCACTCCATGGCCGCCTTGTTCGTGGCCGCGATGCGGGAATGGAAGCGCAGCTTCGAGGGGCACGCACGCTCCTTTGCCGGCCTGCAGCAGCGCATCGACAAGGTGATGGACGTCACCATTACGCGCGAGATCGACCGGCTGGAGCGCCGCTTGCTGGTGCTGGCGACCGTGGGGTCGGCCGGTCCGTTCGTCGGACTGTTCGGCACCGTCTGGGGCATCATGAACAGCTTCCAGTCGATCGCGGCCTCGAAGAACACCTCGCTCGCGGTGGTGGCGCCGGGCATCGCGGAAGCATTGTTCGCAACCGCGATTGGCCTTGTTGCGGCCATTCCGGCGACGATTTTCTATAACAAGTTCGTGTCAGAGGTGAACAAGCAGGCGCATCGGCTGGAAGGCTTTGCCGACGAATTCTCGGCGATTCTGTCGCGTCAGATCGACGAGCGGGGAACCTGACCGATGGCGATGGGTGGCGGAAGCGCGGGGGTCCAGGGCGGAAGCCGGCGGCGGCATAGCCGCAAGCCGGTCATGGCCGAAATCAACGTCACCCCCATGGTCGACGTCATGCTGGTGCTGCTGATCATCTTCATGGTGTCGGCGCCGCTGCTCACCGTCGGTGTGCAGATCGACCTGCCGCAGACCCAGGCCAAGAGCCTGAGCCAGGACAAGGAGCCGCTGACGGTCACCGTCAATACCAAGGGCGAAGTCTATCTGATGAATTCGGAGATCAAGGTCGAGGAGCTCATTGCCAAGCTCAAGGCGATCACCGAAGCGCGCGGCGGCGCCGACGAGCGCATTTACGTGCGTGGCGACAAGAACGTGAATTACGGTACTGTGATGCGGGTGATGGGGAGGCTGTCGGCGGCGGGCTTTCGCCGTGTTGCGCTTGTTACCGAGGTTGAACAGGGGACCTGATCCGCAGGGACATGAGGACTGGGCTCGCCATATCGAGTGTCGTGCATGCGTCCGCCTTGCTGTGGGCGGTGCTGACATTCGCCTCCAGTCCGCTGGATTCGATGCCGACGGAATCGCTGCCGGTCGACATTATTTCGCCGACGGAATTCAGCCAGCTCACTGCCGGCTCCAAGACCGCCAAGCTCCAGGAGGCGCCCAAGCCGCTGGTCGAAAAGGAAGGCGAGAAGAAGCAGGTCGAGGATCACACCGCCAAGATTTCCGAGAAGAAGGAAATCCAGGCGACCAAGAACGAGCAGACGCCGCCCAAACCGGTCGAGAAAACCGAAACCAAGCCCGATCCGAAGCCGGAGCCGCCGAAACCCGCGCAGCCGGCAGAGGCGAAGCCCGAACCGAAGCCAGAAGAAAAGCCTGATCCGATTGCCGAAGCCCTGAAGAAGGACGAGAGCAAGAAGAAGGAAGAGCAGAAGAAGCAGCAGGCACAGAAGGCCGTTCCGACGCCGCCGAAGAAGCAGCCGCCGAAAAAGCAGCCCGAATTCAATCCGCAACGCATCGCGGCGCTGCTCGACAAACGTGAGCCGACCCGTCAGGCCGCGACGGGAGATTCCATCAATCGCTCCGCGTCGCTCGGCATTCCGACCGGCACGGCGGCGACGCTGTCGCAGAATGAACTCGATGCGCTGCGCGCCCGCCTGAAGCAGAATTGGTCGGTACCCCCGGTCGCGGAAAAGATTGTGATCCGGATGGTGATCCGGCTGACGCCGGACGGACGGCTCGCATCGCCGCCGCAGGTCATGACGCGTGGCAGCGGGGCCGCCTTCGAGGCGTTCCGCGACAGTGCGGTGCGGGCGGTGATGGTCAGCCAGCCCTTCAACATGCTGCGCCGGGAAACCTATGAGACCTGGCGCGAGATCGACATCGATTTCGACGAACGCACGATGTTTGGATTTTGACAGAAACGATCATGACTGAAACCAGCAAATTTCATTCGGTGCTTACCCGGCGCAAGGCGCTCATTCTCGGAGCAGGCGCTCTCGGCGCGGCGTCGACTTTCCGGTTGCGCGATGCCGCCGCGCAGGTCCGGCTGCAGATTACCGAAGGCAATTTCCAGCCGATGCCGATCGCGATCCCGGACTTCTTCGGCAACAATGCCGATGCCGAGACCGCGCGTAACGTGTCGGGTATCGTCACCAACAACCTGCGCAGGTCCGGTCTGTTCGCGCCGATCGATCCTGCGGCCTTCATCCAGAAGCTGTCCGGCGCCGATGCGCCGCCGAATTTTCCCGACTGGCGTGCGATCAAGGCGCAGGCGCTGGTTGCCGGCCAGGTGGTGCGGCAGGGCGACGGACGCCTGCATGCGCGCTTTCGGCTTTACGACGTCTTCGGCGGACAGCAGCAGGCCGGCCAGCAATACACCACGACACCGGAAAACTGGCGTCGCATTGCGCATATCATCTCGGATGCGATCTACGAGCGGCTGACAGGCGAGAAAGGCTATTTCGACACCCGCGTTGTCTTCGTCGACGAAAGCGGTCCGAAGGATCGCCGCGTCAAGCGTCTCGCCATCATGGATCAGGACGGCGCCAATGTGCGCTATCTCACGCGCGGCGACGATCTGGTGCTGACTCCGCGCTTTTCGCCGTCGACCCAGGAAATCACCTATATGTCGTTCGGGCAGGGCGACCCGCGCGTCTATCTTCTCAATATCGAGACCAACCAGCGCGAAGTCGTCGGTAATTTCCCGGGCATGACGTTCTCGCCGCGTTTCTCGCCGGACGGCCAGCGCGTGATCATGAGCCTGCAACAGGGCTCGAACTCGAATCTCTTCGTGATGGATCTGCGCTCTCGCGCCACGACGCGGCTGACGCAATCGCCTGCGATCGATACCGCTCCGTCCTATTCGCCGGACGGCGCGCGCATCTGCTTCGAATCCGACCGCGGCGGCTCGCAGCAGATTTATGTCATGGCCTCGACCGGCGGTCCGGCGCAGCGCATCAGTTTCGGCGAAGGCTCGTATTCGACGCCGGTCTGGTCGCCGCGCGGCGATACCATCGCCTTTACCAAACAGGGCGGTGGACGTTTTTCCATCGGCCTGATGCGCGTCGATGGCTCCGGCGAACGCATTCTGACGGAAGGGTTCCACAACGAGGGACCGACCTTTGCGCCGAACGGCCGCGTGATCATGTTCTTCCGCGAGGGAGGTGGCCAGGGCGGCCCCTCGCTGTATTCGGTCGACATCACCGGTCGCAACGAGCAGCGGATCCCGACGCCTAGTTTTGCATCAGATCCTGCGTGGTCGCCGCTCTTGTCCTGATTTTCGGCGGCCGGAGCGTTGCGCGGCGGACGCACCTGAAATGTCCACCCGCGAGAATCGAAATTAGAGGTCGATTCGCCGCATTTTCGGCGTTAAGCGATGAGTAACCATTAACAATGGTTTGCGCCAAACGGCCGCGTTTCGGTGCGCTTTGTAGGGTCCCGTCAAGGTTGACGGAAGGTTCGCTTAACGATCCGGGCCTAAACCTTTCCGGTACGTAGTGAATGGAGTCACCAGGATGATTGCTGTGAGACAATCCCTGCGCCACTTGGACTTGCGTGGATTGATGCGCGCGATCGGGCTGATCGGCGTGCTGGCCGCCTCGCTCGCGGTGTCGGCTTGCGCGAACAAGCCCGGCGATCAGACCGCGGGCGCCGGTGGACCTGCCACCCCCGGCAGCCAACAGGATTTCGTCGTCAATGTCGGAGATCGCGTGTTCTTCGAATCGGACCAGTCCTCGCTGACGCCCCAGGCGCGCGCGACACTGGACAAACAGGCGCAATGGCTGGCGCGCTACTCGCAATACAGCTTCACGATCGAAGGTCACGCCGACGAGCGCGGGACCCGCGAATACAACATCGCCCTCGGCGCACGCCGGGCGCAGACCGTGCGCGAATATCTCTCGTCACGCGGGGTCAATCCTCAGCGGATGCGCACCATCTCCTATGGCAAGGAGCGGCCGGTCGCAGTCTGCGACGATATCTCGTGCTGGTCGCAGAACCGCCGCGCGGTCACGGTGCTGAACGCCAGTTCTTAAGACAGCGACGTGACATTCGGCTGACGAATTGACTTTCTGGTGAACCGGCGTCCGCAAGGGCGCCGGTTTTGGTTTTGCTCCTTGCCAAAACGCCAATGGCGCGGGATCGTAGTTTTGCCATGATCCGACGAATCTCCCCCCTGATCGCCCTGTCGTTTGCCGGCCTCGTCGCCGGATGCGAAGAAGCCAATCGCTATGTGCCGCCGCCGCCACCGCAGGTGGCGGTCGCCAATCCGCTGAGCACGAAGGTGACGGCCTATCTCGAGGAGACGGGTACGCTCGCCGCCGTGAACTCGGTCGATCTGGTGGCGCGCATTCCCGGCTTCGTGACCGCGATCCAGTACACCGACGGCACCTTTGTGAAGAAGGGAACGCCGCTGTTCCAGATCGAGCCCCCTCCCTACAAGGCGAAATGGGATCAGGCGATTGCGGCGGTGGATGCTGCCAAGGCGCAACTTGCCAATTCGCAGGCCGAGTTCGAACGGCAAGCCGATCTGGTGAAGCGTCAGGTCTCGACGCAGGCGAATTACGACAAGGCACTCGCACAGCGCGACAGCGACAAGGCCAACCTCGAGGCGCAGCAGGCCAATGCGGAGGTTGCCCAGATCAATTACGGCTATACCCAGGTGTCGGCGCCATTCGATGGCATCGTGTCGGCACGCCTGATTTCGGTCGGCGAATATGTCGGTGCCAACAACACTCCGACCAAGCTTGCCACCATCGTTCAGGTCGACCCGATTTGGGTGAATTTCAACATCAACGAGCAGGACGTTCAGCGCATCCGCGCCGAGCGCGCCAAGCTCGGCCTGACCAGCAATGACGTGAACAAGATTCCGGTCGAAGTCGGGCTGCAGACCGACACGGGCTTTCCCTACAAGGGACACCTGGACTACGCCGCGCCGACGCTGACATCCGGCACCGGCACGCTGGCGGTGCGCGGCATCATCGACAATCCGAATGCCGCGCTGCTGCCCGGCTATTATGTCCGCGTGCGGGTGCCCGGTCCGGGTCAGGAACGGCTTCTCGTTCCGGACGTGGCCATCGGATCGGATCAGGGCGGCCGTTATGTTCTCGTGCTGAACGCCGAGAACGTCATCGCGCAACGCAAGATCACGCCGGGCCAGCTTGTCGGCCCGATGCGCGTGGTTCTCGATGGGCTCAAGTCCGACGACCGCGTTGTGGTCGACGGGCTGCTGCGTGCCATTCCGGGGCAGAAGGTCGATCCCAAGGTCGAGACCCTGACTGCGCCGTCGCAGACCTGATCGAGGACGCAGGGTGATTTCAAAATTCTTCATCGAGCGTCCGGTCCTCGCCAACGTCCTCGCGATCCTGATGGTCGTGGTCGGTCTGGTCGCCCTCATCAACCTGCCGGTCTCGCAATATCCGAACGTCACGCCGCCGACGGTGCAGGTGACGACGTCGTATCCGGGTGCGAGCGCGCGCGTGGTGGTCGATACCGTGGCGCTGCCGATCGAGCAGCAGGTCAACGGCGTCGAGGACATGCTCTACATGCAGTCCACCAGCGCGGCGGACGGCACATACAACCTGATCGTCACCTTCAAGATCGGCACCGACCTGGATTTCGCGCAGGTGCTGGTGCAGAACCGCGTCTCGAGCGCCCTGTCGCAATTGCCTGATGCGGTGCAGAAGCAGGGCGTCACGGTCCAGAAAAAGTCGACCGCGATCCTGATGTTCGTGACGCTGACGTCGCCGGACAAGAGCCGCGACAGCCTGTTCCTCGCCAATTACGGCACCATCAGTCTGCGGGACGAGCTGTCGCGCGTCTCGGGCGTCGGCAACGTGAATGTGTTCGGCGCCGGCCAGTATTCGATGCGCATCTGGCTCGACCCGAACAAGCTTTACGGGTTCGACCTGACGCCGCAGGACGTGATCAGCGCATTGCGATCGCAAAGCCAGGAGGTCGCGGCCGGCCAGATCGGCATTCCGCCGGTGCCGAAGGGGCAGGACTTCCAGTACACCATCGACATCACCGGCCGGCTCAACGAGGTCGAGCAATACGAGAATGTCGTGGTCAAGACCGGCTCCGGAGCCGGCGGCCAGTTCATCCGCATCAAGGATGTCGGACGTGTCGAGCTGGGCGCCCAGACCTACAGCCAGATCTTCACGCAGGATGGAGATCCCGCGGCCGCGCTCGGCATTTTCCAGACACCCGGCGCAAACGCACTTGCAGTCAAGCAACTCGTCTCCGCCAAGATGGACGAGCTGTCGAAAGCCTTCCCGCCGGGCGTCCAGTATCAGATCCCCTTCGACACCACGAAATTCGTCAACGCCTCGATCAACGAGGTGTATCGCACGCTGATCGAGGCGGCGGTGCTGGTGCTGATCGTGATCCTGATCTTCCTGCAGGACTGGCGCGCCATGCTGGTGCCGGCGACGACCGTGCCGGTCACCATCATTGGCGCTTTCGCCGGCATGTGGGCGCTCGGCTTCACCGTAAATCTCTCCACGCTGTTCGCGATCGTGCTGGCGATCGGTATCGTCGTCGACGACGCGATCGTGGTGGTGGAGGGCGCCGCGCACAATATCGAGCGCGGTATGAGCGGGCACGACGCGTCGATCAAGGCGATGGACGAATTGTTCGGGCCGATCATCGGCATCACCCTGGTGCTGATGTCGGTGTTCATCCCGGCCGCCTTCCTGCCGGGTCTGACCGGGCAGATGTATGCGCAATTTGCGCTGGTCATCGCCGCGACCGCGCTGCTCAGCGCCATCAACGCCGCCACATTGAAGCCGACGCAATGCGCGCTCTGGCTGCGTCCTTCCGTGCCACAGGAACAGCGCAACTTCGCCTTCCGCGCCTTCAACCGCGGATACCAGGCCTGCGAGCGCGCGTATGTGCGGCTGATCGGGGCGATGGTGCGCCATGCCGCCGTCGTCGGTGTGATCGCGCTGATGATCATCGGCGCGGCCGGTTACGGCCTGTCGCGGATTCCGACCGGCTTCCTGCCGATCGAAGACCAGGGCTATCTGCTGGCCACCGTGCAATTGCCGGATGGCGCATCGCTGGAGCGGACCAACGCCGCGCTGCAGAAGGCCGCCGAGATCGCGCGCAAGGTTCCCGGCGTCGAAAATACGCTGTCGATCGCAGGCGTGTCCGCGCTGGACAACAACGCGACCCTCGCCAGTTCCGGCGTGATCTACATCATCCTGAAAGACTGGAGCGTGCGCGGCAAGGACGAGCAATTGCTGCCGCTGTTCACCAAACTTTCGCGTGAATACGACCAGATCATGGAGGCGAAGATCGCCGTCCTGCCGCCGCCGCCGATCCAGGGCATCGGCAATGCCGGCGGCTTCACGATGATGGTGCAGCTGCGCGACGGCTCGTTCGATTTCACCAAGCTGCAGGCCATCACCAACCAGATCGTCAGCAACGCGCAGTCGCAGACCGGATTGCAGCGCGTGCAGACGTCGTTCCGCGCCGACGTACCGCAGTTGATCGTCGAGGTCGACCGGGTGAAGGCACAAACGCTGTTCGTGCCGGTCAACGCGGTATTCGAATCGATATCGAGCTATCTCGGCTCGACCTATGTCGCGCAATTCAACAAGTTCGGCCGCACGTTCCAGGTCTATGTGCAGGCCGACGCGCAATATCGCGTCAAGCAGAGCGACATCGACAAGCTGTCGGTGCGCAGCGACAAGGGCGACATGGTGCCGGTCGGCACGCTGGTGAAGATCACGCCGTCGGTCGGACCGTCACTGATCACGCTCTACAATCTCTATCCGGCTTCGACCGTCATCGGTCTGCCGGCGTCCGGCTTCTCCTCCGGCGAGGCGCTGTCGCTGATGGAGCAGATTGCGAACCGGACGTTGCCGCGCGGGTCGTATTTCGAATGGACGGCAATGTCGTATCAGGAGAAGACCGTCGGCAATCAGATGTATATCGTCTTCGCGCTGGCGATGCTGCTCGTCTATCTGGTCCTCGCTGGCCAGTATGAGAGCTGGTATGCGCCGGTCTCGATCATCCTCTCGGTGCCGCTGGCGCTTGTCGGTCCCGTGCTGGCGCTGAAGGGCCTCAAGCTCGACAACAACCTCTACACCCAGATCGGTCTGGTCCTGCTCATCGCGCTGGCCGCCAAGAACGCGATTCTGATCGTCGAGGTTGCGCGCGAACACCGCGTGCGTGACGGCAAGCCCATTCTCGAAGCCGCGGTCGACGCCGCTCGTGCCCGTTTCCGCGCGATTCTGATGACGTCCTTCGCCTTCATCATCAGCATGGTGCCGCTGGTGCTGGCGAGCGGCGCGGGCGCCAGTGCCCGCAAGTCGATCGGCCTGACCGTGTTCACCGGCATGATCGCCTCGACCTGTCTCGCGGTGCTCTTCGTGCCGTCGCTGTTCGTGCTGATCCAGCGCTTCGAGGAATGGCTGCAATCGCGAAAGAAGCCGAAAGTGGTGGCGCCGAGTTCGGCGGGATAAGCGCGCCAAACGGTCGCGCATCCGGCAAGTCATAATTTCGACGCCTCGTCGCCTATGCTATGGTCTGGTATCCCCGTCCAGAGTTGCTGTCTCATGCGCCTGAAGCCGCATCTATTCGTCATCGCCCTGACGACCCTGTTTTGGGCGGTTGTTCCCGCGTCGGCGCAAATGTCCGCGTCCGATCTGGTGATGCGGCTTGAGGCGCTGGAGAATCAGGTCCGCCAGCTCACCGGTCAGGTCGAGCAGTTGCAGTTCCGCAATCAGCAACTCGAGCAGCAGGTGCGAGGCGGCGCAGGCATGGCCGAACCCGCACAGCGCGCGCAGCCGCAGCGCCCGCCGATGCAGCAGCAACCCTCGATGCAGCAGCAGCCGATGCCCGGCCGCCGGTCCGAAGCGGACCTGCCGGCGCCTGATCAGGGTGCCGACCAGCGTTACGGGACTGATCCGCGTGGTCCCGGGGCGGACCCTCGCTACGCTCATCGCGACAATCCGAATGCCGTCGCCATGCCGGCCCCCGGCGGACGGCGGGGCGATGCGTTCGACCCGAATGCAAGTCCGGCCGCGCCCGGTGCGCCGCGGCCGCTTGGTGCCCTGCCGGCCGGTCAACCGTCGGCGCCGGTTGCCGACAACGAGGTAGGCGGTCCTGGAGCCCCCATGGATCTGGATCCGTCACGTCGCGGGATTGCGGTGCCGCCTTCGCCGCAGCAGCAGATGGGGGGTACGGGCGTCGCGGCGGTGCAACCGCCCGGCAATTCGCCGCGCGATTATTTCGATCTCGGCGTCGGCTTTATCCGGCAGAAGGATTATGCCTCGGCCGAACAGACATTCCGGGATTTCCTCGAGCGGTTTCCCTCCGACCGGCTCGCGCCCGACGCCAATTACTGGCTTGGCGAAAGCCTGTTCAACCGCAGGCAATATCAGGAAGCGGCGGAGGTCTATCTCGTGGTGACCACCAAATACGAGACCGCCTCTCGCGCGCCGGATTCGCTTCTTCGCCTTGGCCAGTCGCTCGCGGCGATCCGGCAGAAGGAAATGGCCTGCGCGTCCTTCGCCGAGGTTGCGCGTAAATATCCGCGATCGTCGGTTGCCGTGAAACAGGCGGTCGAGCGGGAACAGAAGCGTGTCGGCTGCTGACGCCCAACCGGTATCGGCTGCCGAGGCGCGCAAGCTGTTCGCGCCGTTCGCGGATCAGCCCAGGATCGTGATTGCGGTGTCCGGTGGCCCCGATTCCACCGCGCTGCTCTGGCTCGCGTCGCATTGGCGCGCGACACGCAACGATGCCCCGGAATTGATCGCGGTCACGGTCGATCATGGCCTGCGCCCGGAGGCCCCGGCTGAGGCGAACGCGGTCGGGCTCCTCGCGCAACGGCTCGGTGTCGCGCATCGCATCCTGCGCTGGGTGGGTGCGAAGCCGAAGACCGGCATCCAGGAGGCCGCCCGCAACGCGCGCTATGCCCTCATCGCGCAGGAAGCTAAGCGCGTTTCCGCCGGTCAGATCCTGACCGCGCACACGCTGGACGATCAGGCGGAAACGGTTCTGTTGCGGCTGCTCTGCGGCAGCGGGCCTGCCGGATTGCAGGCGATGACGGAGCGCGCTCCCTATCCCGGCGAGCCCGCGCTTTCGCTTGCGCGCCCGTTCCTGTCCTTGCCCAAGGCGCGACTGCTGGCCACGCTGCGCGAGGCGGGACTTCCGTTTGCCGACGATCCGAGCAACCGCGATCCTCACCACACCCGGCCGCGCCTGCGCCAGATCATGCCCCAGCTCGCGGCCGAGGGGCTGACCGCCGAGCGGCTGGCGACGTTGGCGAAGCGCCTGCAGCGCGTGGATGCCGCCTTGCGCCATGCGGTGGCTGCGGCCTCGGAGCGGGTCGCGCTCACCGCCTGGGAGGAGGGCGGCCGGATCGTATTCGACCGCGAGGATTTCAACGCTTTGCCGGCCGAAGTCGGGCTCAGGCTCCTCGGCCAGGCAATCGGGGATGCCGGAAATGAGGGGCCGGTCGAACTCGGCAAGCTGGAAACGCTGTTTGCTGCCCTGGCGCAGGCGCCGGGCGGGACCGGCCTTCGCCGCACACTGGCTGGCGCAATGGTTACTGCGACCTCCGCCGAACTGGTCATCGAGCGGGCCCCCCCGCGCCGACAACGGCCGGGGACGTCCGCCGGACGCCGCATTCCGGTCTTAACCACGGGGAAAACTGGTCCATTCGGACAGGCCGGGACGCGTTAGAGTGGTTCCGCCTTGGGGGTGGCGGCCGGCGGCGGTTTGCAGGCTGGTTCACTTGGCAGGCGGGGTAAGCAGACATACATTGCAGCGGCGGGGGGTAAGTTTCAGAGCCCTCTCCCGCCTGCACCTGATGGAAGTCGCTCTCTGGATGCAAGTTGCGCTCTGGACGGTGCGGTTCAACAAGGACACGTGATGAACGCAAATCTTCGGAATTTCGCCCTCTGGGTGATCATCGTCCTGTTGGTCCTTGCCCTCTTCACCCTGTTCCAGTCGCCGAGCCAGCGTCAGGCGTCGCAGGACATTTCCTTCTCGCAGCTTCTGACCGAAGTCGATGCCGGCCGGGTCCGGGACGTCGTCATCCAGGGTCAGGAGATTCACGGCACCTTCACCGATCTGAAGCCGTTCACCACCTACGCCCCGAACGACCCGACCCTGGTCCAGCGCCTCTACGGGAAGGGCGTCACCATCACCGCCCGCTCGCCGCAGGAGCAGGTGCCGTGGTTCGTCCAGCTTCTGGTCTCGTGGTTGCCCTTTATCGCGCTGTTCGGCGTGTGGATTTTCCTCTCGCGGCAGATGCAGGGCGGCGCCGGCAAGGCGATGGGCTTCGGCAAGTCGCGCGCCAAGCTGCTCACCGAGGCGCATGGCCGCGTGACCTTCGAGGACGTCGCCGGCGTCGACGAAGCCAAGCAGGATCTGCAGGAGATCGTCGAATTCCTGCGCGACCCCTCGAAATTCCAGCGCCTTGGCGGACGCATTCCGCGCGGCGTATTGCTGGTCGGTCCTCCGGGAACGGGCAAGACGCTCATCGCGCGCGCCGTCGCGGGTGAAGCGAATGTGCCGTTCTTCACAATTTCCGGTTCGGACTTCGTCGAGATGTTCGTCGGCGTCGGCGCCAGCCGCGTGCGCGACATGTTCGAGCAGGCCAAGAAGAACGCGCCCTGCATCATCTTCATCGACGAAATCGACGCGGTCGGCCGC
>CAZXJZ010000091.1:0-8337 GCA_964641065.1 uncultured Hyphomicrobiales bacterium
GTGCATGGGCTGGGCAGCTCCGCCAACGCGTTCGTGCGCACGATGCTGCCGCTGTCCGGATCGAGGGCGCAGATCCGGTCGCCGGCAGCGAACCAGACGTGCTGGCCGTCAAACGTCACGCCGGCCACTTGCTGGACGTCTGGAAACGGGCCGTATTCACGAAGGATTTCCGCTTTCTGCTCGGTGACTGCCATTGAATGCTCCAAAGCCTTGTTCCGCGCTGTTGTGAGCGGACACTAATCGCCCGGCAGCGGACCGGAGAGTAACAAGACTGACGTGAAACCGGGCAGCGGCGGCGTCATCCAGCGCCTCGCCCGCGCATGTCCAATCCACTGCACCTTGCCCGACGCCGCCAGTTCATCGAGCGCGCGCTGCACACTGCGCTGACTGGTGCCGAGCGCCAGCGCCAGCGCGGAACTCGACCACGATTCACCGTCGGCAAGGCAGGCCAGCACCTCGGCGTGCTTCTCGTCGACGGGCCGGGCCAGCACCGCGACCCGGCCGGCGTGATGCGGAGTCAGGGCGAAGCCCCGCTTGGTCGCATTGATGTCGGCGAGCGCTCGCAGGACCCGCCGCAACCGTCCGATCTCAACGCGCAGGCGTGCGCGGTGCGACTCGTCCGCATGCCTGGCCCGAAACGCCCGCGCGACCAGCGTGTCGCGCGACACATCGTTCGGCCAGGCTTCCGCAAGCACGCGGACCAGCGTGAACAGAACCGGCCGCCGCGCGAGCGATGTTGTTGCCTGCTGGCGACGGACCGCGGAGCGGCACGCATCGACGACCAGCACCCGGGATTCGAATAGCGCTTCGACCGCGTCGAGCAGCAGCGGCCGCTCCGAGCCGCCTTCGATCAGGCGCGCCGCGGGTGTGTCGAGGATGCGGAACGCATTGTCCACTTCGGCGGACAAGGCAGGGATGGCCGCCACGCGCGCGGCCTGTCGTGCCGCCTCGAGGGCTGTCCGCGCCGTCCTCGTTCGGACCCGGCGCATCGCGAGGCCAGCCGCGACCAGTTCGTGCGCGGTCCGCAACGCCGGCGGCAGCGACGCCGGATCGAGCCCGGCGAGGGCATTCTCGGCTTCGTCGAGGCTTCCGACCAGCAGCATGCGGCGAATGGCGAGATGTCGTGCGAGTGCCGCATTGGTGCGGTCGCCATGGGCGTCAAGAATTGCCCGCGCCGCTTCGAGCGCGTGCGTAGGCCAGCCGAGGTCGCGCGAGGCTAATGCCACCTCGGCTTCGGCCACGACGCATCTCGCACGCGCAATCGTTTCCCGCGGACTGAAGGCGCGGGCCGCGCGCCGCAGCAAGGCCTTGGCCTTGATGAAGTCGCCGAGTTGCGCCATCGCGATGCCCCGCAGCGCCAGCGCCGGCGCGTCCTCGCGCAACGCAATGCGCTGAAGCGCGCCCAGCGGATCGCCGGCGGCCAATGCGCGTCCGGCGGCGGTAATCAGCGAGTCCATCGCGTGCCTGCGAACCGAAATCCCGTCACATTTGTCACTCTCGCTGCCCGATAGCGAGCCCTAAGTCTGTCTCGCGGGCTGCATGAAGCCGCTCGCCGCCTGATCCTCGAACAGCAAGGGAACCCTATCGATGAACACGCCGCCAATCGTATCGCCGCAGGAATGGGATGCCGCGCGCGCGCGGATGCTGGTCAAGGAAAAGGCCGCCACCCGCGCGCATGACGCTCTGGCCGCGGAGCGTCGGCGAATGCCGTGGATGTCTGTGGAAACGGACTATGTGTTCGATGGCCCGGCCGGCAAGGTCAGCCTGCTCGATCTGTTCGAAGGCCGCCGCCAGTTGATCGTCTACCGCGCGTTCTTCGAACCTGGCGTGCATGGCTGGCCGGACCATGGCTGCATTGGCTGCTCGATGGTCGCCGATCAGGTCGGGCATCTGTCCCATCTCAACGCACGCGACACCACGCTCGCCTATGTCTCGCGTGCGCCGCAGCCTGACATCACGCGGCTGAAGGCGCGCATGGGATGGACGATCCCCTGGTACACGATCACGGATTCCTTCGACGCCGATTTCGGTGTCGATCAATGGCACGGCCACAATGCCTTCATCCGTGACGGCGATCGCGTGTTCCGCACCTACTTCATCAACAGCCGCGGCGACGAGGCGCTGGGAACGGTCTGGAGCTTTCTCGACATGACCGCGCTCGGCCGTCAGGAAAAGTGGGAGGATTCGCCGGAAGGCTATCCGCAGAGCCGGCCATACAAGTGGTGGAACTGGCACGACGCTTACGTCGCGGACGCTGCGCCCGACCCGAAATGGGTCCAGGTGTCGGCCGCGGGCGAGGCGGCCATGCGCAAGGAAGCGGACGCAAGCCGATGACCGGGACGTGTCATCGCAGCGCCACCGATGATGTGCGCGGGGAGGGCAGGCGTGCCAGCTTCATCGGTGGCGCGGCCCGCGGATTGCAGTTCGCGGCGGCGCCGACCTTCGCGGCCATGGCGTTGCTGACCGCGTTCGCTGGCAATGGTGCTCAGGATATTCTCTGCGCGACCGCTCAGCACGGGTCACCGCTGACGGGGATGGTGTCGATGTACGTCCTGATGAGCGCTTTTCACGCGGCGCCGTGGCTGAGGCTGATGAAGCAGGCCTGATCCGTATGCGTGCGACGTGGCGCTACGTCGTGCCGTATTTATCCTGCATCCCGGCCCAGCCCGGCTCGCCGACCACGTCGAGATAATCGCGGAAGCGCATCGCCTCCTCGCGCCGTGCAAACTTGCCGGACATCACGTCGCCGATCGCTGCCTGCATCGCCGCGGCGGCGTGCAGGATCAGCGTGATGCCGTACGGGATCACGGTGAAGCCCAGTTCGGCGAATTCGGCGGGCGAGAGCAGAGGTGTCTTGCCGCCCTCCAGCGGATTGGCCACCAGCGGCACGCCGGCAAAGGCGCGCCCGACACGGCGCAGTTCGTCGACCGATTCCGGAGCTTCGATGAACAGGCCCTCGGCGCCAGCGCGCAGATAGCGTTCGGCGCGGCGCATCGCATCGTCGAGACCGTGAACGGCGCGCGCATCGGTGCGCGCGAATATGAAGGTCGCAGGATCAATGCGCTCGCCGACCGCGGCGCGGACCTTCGCTTCCATGACCTCGATCGGCACGACAGTCTTGCCGGCGAGGTGACCGCAGCGCTTCGGCCAGGTTTGGTCTTCCAGCATCATGGCGGCGACGCCCATGCGCTCGTAGCCCTGCACGGTCTGGATCACGTTCTTCACGTCGCCATAGCCGTCATCGATGTCGACGAAGGCAGGCAGGTCACAGGCGTTGACGATGTCGCGCGCAGCCGCCGCGATGTCGGCATAGGCGCGCAAGCCCACGTCGGGAACGCCGTAGCGCGCCCCGACGATCGAGAATCCGCCGATGAACAGGCTCTTGCCGCCGGCCTGCGCGATCAGCCGCGCGCCGAGCGCGTCATAGGCGCCGATCAGGACGAGCGGCTTTTCGGACTTGAGAAGGTCGCGGAAGATCTGGCCTTTTGAGGCGCGGCCGGTCATCGAGCCAGCCCTTCGTCTGCTTAGCGCGAGAATGGCTCGACCGTCCGCGCAAAGCGCACGAATTTGTACATGATGTAGGCGCCGACCGCGAGGAAGGCGACGTCCAGCACGCGTCCGACGGTTTCGCCCAGCCCGAACAGATTTGTCATCGCCCAGCTGGCGGCGAAGGCCGCGCCGAACACCTCGGCCCCGATCAGGATTGCCGCGCTGATCACCGTCATGACGTTCAGCCAAAGGATGCGGTTGCCGCCTGCGGGAGGCGTGGTCTTGGCGGTCGCTGGAGCGTTCATGCGTCAGTCCGGTTCGATGGCGGCGCAATGTCGTCGAAACGGGGCCCGCGATCAAGGCTGGAATTGGGACTGCAGCGACCCCATGTCGAGTCCCGTTGCCGAGCCTTCAGCCCGAGCCAATTTTCGCAAAAAGTCGAGATATTTCAACGCATGACCGTTATAGCCGCGACCGATCGCCCGTCCGATTCGACCGATAATCCGCTGCTGGCCCCCTGGGTCGGGCCGTTCGAGGTGCCCCGATTTGCGGAACTCGACCCCGCGCATTTCGTGCCGGCCTTCGAACGGGCGATGGCCGAGCATAATGCCGAGATCGCCGCGATCGTCGGAAATCCGGAGCCGCCGACCTTCGAGAACACCATCGCCGCGCTGGAGGATACGGAGCGGACGCTGTCGCGCGTCTCGGATGTGTTCTACGTGCTGGCCGGCGCTCATACCAACGACGCGATCCAGGCGGTGGAGCGCGAAATGTCGCCGCGCCTGTCGGCGCATCATAGTGCCATCCGGCTGAACGGCGACCTGTTCCGCCGCGTCGATCAGGTCATGCAGACCGCTTCATCCGCCAAACTCACGGCCGAGCAGGCGCGGGTGCTGGAGCGATATCACACCGGCTTCCGGCGCGCCGGTGCGCATCTCGATCAGGCGGCAAAGGACCGGCTCGCCGCGATCGGTCAGCGGCTCGCGACGCTGGGCACCGCCTTCAGCCAGAATGTGCTGGCGGACGAGCGCGACACCATCATCGAACTCGATGGCGAGGCAGATCTCGCAGGGCTGCCGGACTATGTGCGCTCCGCCGCGCGCCAGGCCGCGGAAGCGCGCGGTCTCGCCGGCCGTTCGGTGATCACGCTGTCGCGCTCGAGCGTCGAGCCGTTCCTGCAATATTCGACCCGCCGCGATCTGCGCGAGAAGGCGTTCCGCGCCTGGATGGCGCGCGGCGACATGGGCGGTGCGACCGACAACAAGGCGATCATTGCCGAGACGGTGGCGCTGCGCGCCGAACGCGCCAAACTGCTTGGCTATCCGACCTACGCCGATTATCGCCTCGACGACTCCATGGCCAAGACTCCGCGCGCGGTGCGCGATCTGCTCGGCGAAGTCTGGACCCGCGCGCGCAAGCGCGCGTTGGCCGACCGCGATGCCTTGCAGGCGCTGGCGCAGGCCGAGGGCGGCAATTTCAAGATCGCGCCCTGGGACTGGCGCTTCTACGCCGAGAAGCTGCGCAAGAAGCTGCACGACGTCGATGAAGCCTCGATCAAGCAATATCTGCAGCTCGATAAGATCATCGAAGCCTCCTTCGACACCGCGACACGGCTGTTCGGCCTGCGCTTCAAGGAAGTGAGCGGCATCAAGGCCTGGCATCCCGACGTCCGCACCTGGGAGGTGACCGACGCCGCGGGCAAGCACGTTGCGCTGTTCTTCGGCGATTATTTCGCGCGGCCCTCCAAGCATAGCGGCGCCTGGATGACGTCGCTGCGCGATCAGGAAAAGCTCAACGGCGACATCCGCCCGCTGATCGTCAATGTGATGAACTTCAACAAGGGTGCCGACGGCAATCCGGCGCTGCTGAGCTACGACGACGCCCGCACGCTGTTCCACGAATTCGGCCACGCGCTGCACGGCATTCTGTCGGATGTGACCTATCCGTCTATTGCCGGCACCAATGTCGACACCGATTTCGTCGAACTGCCGTCGCAGCTCTACGAACACTGGTTCGAGCGGCCGGAGGTGCTGCGGAAATTCGCGGTGCATTACAAGACCGGCGAACCGATCCCGGAAGACTTGCTGCGCAAGGTGCTGGCCGCGCGCACCTTCAACCAGGCCTGTGCCACGGTGGAATATGTGTCGTCGGCACTGGTCGACCTGGAGTTTCACTCGCTGCAATCGGCCGACGCGCTCGACGTGGCGATCTTCGAGCGCGAGACCCTCGACAAGCTCGGCATGCCCGAGGAGATCGTGATGCGGCACCGCTCGCCGCATTTCCAGCACGTGTTTTCGGGTTCGAGTTATTCGGCCGCCTATTACAGCTACATGTGGTCGGAGGTGCTTGATGCCGATGCGTTCCGCGCCTTCGAGGAAGCCGGCGATATCTTCGATCCGGCGACAGCCGGCAAGCTGCGCGACAACATCTATGCCGCGGGTGGCCGCCGCACGTCCGACGAGTCCTACATCGCCTTTCGCGGCCGGCTGCCGAGCCCGGATGCGTTGCTGGCGCGGCGGGGACTGGTGGATGCGGTGCCGGCCGGAGAGGCGTAGGGCGTCGGGTCGCGAAACGGTGCATCAATACACGCGGTTTTGATCCGTGAAATCTGGTCGGGTCCACGGAACGCAGAGCGCGGGCCGGACTTGTCTGGCCGACGTCAGAAACTGACGGGAGCCGGGCAAGTGGCCGGCGGAAACGGGAGAGCAACACATGGACAAGGATCGCATCGCTGGCGCAGCCAAGCAGGTTAAGGGCTCCATTAAGGAGACCTTCGGCAAGGTGACCGGTGACACCAAGACCGAAGCAGAGGGCGCGGCCGAGAAGACCGCAGGCAAGGTTCAGAACACCATCGGTGGTGCGAAGGACAAGGTCCGGGAAGCACTGAACGATTAATCGATCGCACCTTTGGCTGAAGCCGAAGCGGCGAAACGAACAGGCCGGGCTCCGAAAGGGCCCGGTCTTTTTTATTGGCATGTCCGGTCCGGATCGTGCTGGCGGTGATGATCGCGCGAGGGCGTTGCGCTACAAGGCCTGGATGCGCCTTCTCACGCAACAGGACGTTTAATGACCTCCCACACTTCCGGCCATCGCCGCGGCGTTGCCGCCGCTCCTCATCACGCTGCCGCCGAGGCGGGCCGGCTGATCCTTGCCGATGGTGGCAATGCGCTGGAAGCGATGGTGGCCATGGCCGCCTCGATCGCGGCGGTCTATCCGCACATGAATCATATCGGCGGCGACGGCTTCTGGCTGGTGCGCGAGCCGAATGGCCGGGTGCGCGCTATCATGGCGCCCGGACCGGCCGGCGCGAAGGCGAATATCGCGCTCTATCGCGAGCGAGGCTACGACACGATCCCCGCGCGCGGGCCGCTTGCGGCGCTGACCGTGCCCGGCGCCATCGGTGGCTGGATGGTTGCGCTGGACGGGGCGAAATCGCTCGGCGGCAAGATTCCGCTGCGGATCTTGCTTGAACCTGCCATCAAGCAGGCGCGCGACGGCTATGTGGTCAGCCGTAGTCAGCACGCGCTGACGCGGGACAAGCTGTCCGAGATGGGGGAGGCGGTTGGCTTCGCGCAGACCTTTCTTGAGGATGGGAAGGTGCCCGCCGAAGGCGCGGTGATGAAGCAGACGGCGTTTGCGGCGACGCTCGATCACCTCGCCAATGCCGGTCTTGACGACTTTTACCGCGGTGATGTGGGACGCGAAATCGCCGCCGATCTGGAGCGCATCGGGTCGCCGGTCACGCGCGCGGATCTGGAAAAATACAACGCCTATATCGCCAAGCCGCTATCAGTCGCACTCAAGGCTGGCACGCTCTACAACGCGCCGCCGCCGACGCAGGGGTTGGCCTCGCTCATCATCCTTGCGCTGTTCGAGCGGCTGCGGGTGCAGGAGGCCGAAGGCTTCGACTTCGTGCACGGCCTGGTCGAGTCGACCAAGCGGGCGTTTCGCGTGCGCGACCGTGTGGTCACCGATCCGAACCGCATCGACGAGCCGCTCGACCGCTATCTGTCGGCGGCTTTTCTCGATCCCGAAGTCGAGCGGATCGACCGCAAGAAGGCGGCGCGCTGGCCAGCGCCCTATGGCGAAGGCGACACCATCTGGATGGGTGCGGCCGACGCATCGGGGCTCGTCGTGTCCTACATCCAGTCGATCTACTGGGAATTTGGCTCGGGCTGCGTGCTGCCGCGAACCGGCGTGCTGATGCAGAACCGCGGCGCGAGTTTCTCGCTCGATAAGAAAGCAGCAAATCCGCTGGAGCCCGGTCGGCTGCCGTTCCACACCCTCAATCCCGCGCTCGCCGTGCTGAAGGACGGGCGGGTCATGGCTTACGGCACCATGGGCGGCGACGGCCAACCGCAGACGCAAGGCATGGTCTTTGCGCGGCATGTGCTGTTCGGCCAGCCGTTGCCCGAGGCGATCGAGGCGCCGCGCTGGCTGCTGGGCCGGACCTGGGGCTCGACCCACACAAATCTGCGGATGGAATCCCGCTTCGATAGCGGCCTGATCGACCGGCTGATGTCGGCCGGCCACGATGTTGCCGTTCTGGACGAGCGCTTCTCCGACACCATGGGCCATGCCGGCGGGGTGGTGCTGCACCCGGACGGCAGCATGGAGGGCGCGCACGACCCCAGAGCGGACCCGGGGGCTGAGGGGGTGTAGGAGGGCGGAATTCGCGCTGTGCTGATCTGAGCGCGAGCGAAGCTAAGCCCTCTTTTCCCTCCCCCCGCGAAGCGGTGGGGAGGGTCGGTTCGCGTCGCGTAGCGAGGCGAATTGGGGTGGGGGCTTTCGAGATTGAGTTCACAGCCCCCCACCCCCGACCCCTCCCCACCACTCGCGTCGCTCGCG
>CAZXJZ010000091.1:8347-17598 GCA_964641065.1 uncultured Hyphomicrobiales bacterium
GCCGGGGGGAGGGTGCAGACGGAGCCTGCGTTAACGCGACGCCCCCGCCTCCTTTCCGCCGCGTTCCGTGATATTGTCCCGCAGCATCGCTACGTCCGGAAACCCAATGATTTCCCGCATTCTTCGCCCGCTCGCGCTCGGCCTCGCAACCGGCCTTCTGGCGCTGGCCTTTGCCACGCCGGCCGCGCTCGCGCATCCTCATGTCTATGTCACGATGAAGAGCGAGATTGTGTATGACGCCGAGGGCCGGATGACTGGCATCCGGCATCGCTGGACCTTCGACGACATGTTCTCCTCCTACGCCACGCAGGGGCTCGAATCGAAGGTGAAGGGCAAGTTCACGCGCGAGGAACTGCAGCCGCTGGCTGAGGTGAACGTGACCTCGCTGAAGGAGTTCGATTTCTTCACGCAGGGCAAGCTGAACGGCCAGAAGGCCGAATTCGAGCAGCCGGTCGATTATTTCCTGGAGCAGAAGGACGACCTGCTGACGCTGAACTTCACGCTGCCGCTGAAAAAGCCGGCGGCGACCAAAAATGTCGACCTTGAAATCTTCGACCCGCTTTATTTCGTCGCTTTCGAATTCGCCGAGAAAGAGCCGATCACCCTGAAAGGGGCTCCGGCCTCGTGCAAGATTTCGACCGTGAAACTCGGCGACGATAGCCAGGTGAAGTCCCTGAGCGAATCGATCTTCGCCCGCCCCGATCCGAACAATCCATTCGGCGCGCAATTCGCCAACAAGATCGGCGTGAAATGCTGACTGGCCGCTGGCCTCCAAAGCCTATCTGGGTCGTTGTCGGCGCCGCGGCTGCGATTGCGCTGACGGCCGCGTTGATGAGCGACCCGGCTTTCGCGCAGGCCAACCCGTTCGGTGCGCCGCGTACCGCCCCGCCGCCGCCCGACGGAATCGTCGGCTGGCTGCTGGCCAAGCAATCGGAATTCTATCGCGGCCTGTCGGGTGCGATCCGTGCCGCCAAGGCAGACGGCTCCGCGGTCTGGACCTTGTTCGGGCTGTCTTTCGCTTACGGTGTGTTTCACGCCGCTGGGCCCGGCCACGGCAAGGCGGTGATTTCGTCCTATGTGGTCGCCAATGGCGAGACTTGGTGGCGCGGCGTGGTGCTCTCCTTTGCCTCGGCGATTTTGCAGGCCATTGTCGCGGTGGCGATTGTGGGTGTTGCCGCCGTGCTTCTGGGCGCAACCCGCCGCACCATGGACGGCACGATCTGGTGGATCGAGGTGATCAGCTATGGGCTGATTGCAGCGCTCGGTGCGCGGCTGTTGTGGGTCAAGGGACGTGCCCTGATCAGCGCATGGCGGAAGTATCGCGCGGAGCAGGAGCCGGTACACAGCCATGCCCTGGCTCACGCTCATGTCCGTTCGCATGCCGTTGCCGGGGCCGGTCACGCTCACGCGGGTGCGCATGCGCATGGTCACGGCGGTCACGATCATGATCACGCCGGCCATGCTCACGCGCATGCGCACCACAGCCACGCGCACAAACACGAGCACACGCACGGCGCCGCCTGCTGCGGACACCACGGCCACGATCATGACGATCATGCGTCGGCGTGGGGTCATGCCCATGCGCCGGAGCCGCAGGAACTCGCCGGTCCCGGCGGCTGGAAGCGCGGCCTGTCGGCCATTATCGCCGTGGGGCTGCGGCCCTGTTCCGGTGCGATTCTGGTTCTGGTCTTCGCGCTGGCGCAGGGACTGTTCTGGGCCGGCGTCGCGTCGACCTTCATCATGGGACTGGGAACCGCCATCACCGTGGCCGCGATCGCCACGCTCGCGGTCGGCGCGCGCGGGATTGCGCAGCGATTTGCGTCGGCGCGGCCGGGCCCCGGCATGCTGGCACTGCGCGGCCTCGAAGTGGCCGCCGCGCTGCTCGTCCTGGTGTTCGGCATCGCGCTGCTGTTCGGCTATATCGCCAGCGAGCGCATGTTCGCTTAATACGCGCTGCGCCGTTATAGTCCGCGCGGATGAATGCGGACGTCATGATCGACCTTGCCGACACTATCGACTGGCTGAATACCAGGATCGGACGCGCTGCGGCGTGGCTGTGTCTCGCCGTGGTCACGCTGCAGTTCGCGGTGGTGGTGTTGCGCTATCTGTTCGGGATCGGCTCGATCCAGCTGCAGGAATCGATCCTCTATAGCCATGCCGCGATGTTCCTTCTGGTCGCCGCATGGACGCTGAAGGTTGACGGTCATGTCCGTGTCGATCTGTTCTACGCATCGGCGGGCCCGCGCCGGAAGGCCATCGTCGATCTGATCGGCGCACTGGTCCTGCTGATCCCGTTCGCGGTGGCGATCCTGTATTTCTCGTGGGGGTATGTCGCGCGCTCATGGGCGAATTTCGAAGGCTCGCGCGAAGCCAGCGGGCTGCCGTTGGTGTTCGTGCTGAAGACGCTGATCCCGGTCTTCGCCGTGATGCTGATCCTGCAGGGCATCGCACAGGCGATCCGGGCAGGGTCCGTGCTCTCCGGCAAGACCGTGTCAGACCAGACCGCGGCCTGACGCGATGGCGGAAGTCCTCGCAATTCTGCTGGTCGTTGCGATCTGCGTTGCTCTGTTCGCGGGGTACCCGGTTGCCTTCACGCTCGGCGGGTTATCACTGGTCTTCGCCGCGGGAGGAAGTGCGCTCGGGGTGTTCTCGTTCGCATTTCTAGGAGCATTGCCGCAGCGCATTTTCGGGGTGATGACCAGCGAGGTGCTGCTGGCGATTCCGCTCTTCATCTTCATGGGCGTGATGCTGGAGCGCTCGCGGATCGCCGAGGATCTGCTTGAAAACATGGCGAAATTGTTCGGCTCGCTGCGTGGCGGCCTGGGCATTTCCGTCATTCTCGTCGGCGCGCTGCTCGCGGCCTCGACCGGCATCGTCGGCGCCACCGCCGCCACCATGGGCCTGATCGTGCTGCCGATCATGCTGCGCCACGGTTACGATCCGCGTCTCGCCGCCGGCATTGTCGCGGCGGCGGCGACGCTGGCGCAGATCATTCCGCCGTCGACGGTTCTGGTGATCCTCGGCGACACGCTCAACAACGGCTATCAGGCTGCGCAATTGTCGAAGGGCGTGTTCGCGCCGCAAACAGTGACCGTGAGCGACCTGTTTGCCGGCGCGTTGCTGCCCGGCCTGCTGCTGGTCGCGCTCTACATCGCGTTTGTGGCAGCGGTGGCGATGCTGAAGCCGCAGGCGGCGCCCGCGATCAGGCCCGATCCGCAACCGCTTCACGGTGCGCATTTTACCGGCCGGTTGCTCGGCGCACTTCTGGCGCCGCTCGCGCTTGTTCTGGCCGTGCTCGGCTCGATCCTCGCGGGGATCGCCACCCCGACCGAATCCGCTTCCGTCGGCGCAGTCGGCGCGATCCTGCTGGCAGCATGGCGCGGAAAGGGGGAGCTGTGGCCCGCGCTGGTCGCGACCGTGATGAAGACCGCGCAAATGACCAGCATGATCTTCGTTATTCTGATTGGCGCGACGATGTTCGGACTCGTGTTCCGCGGCTTTGGTGGTGATGATCTGGTCCATCGTTCGCTCAGCGATCTGCCGGGCGGCACGACAGGTGCGATCCTTGCGGTCATGGTCGCGATGTTCCTTCTCGGTTTCGTGATGGACGCGTTCGAGATCATTTTCGTGATCGTGCCGATTGTGTCGCCGGTACTGCTGGCGATGCCGGGCGTCGATCCGGTGTGGCTCGGCATCATGATGGCGATGAATCTGCAGACCTCGTATATCCATCCGCCGCTCGGCCCGACGCTGTTCTTCCTGCGCGGCGTCGCGCCGCCCGAAATCACCACCCGGCATATCTATGTCGGCATCATCCCGTTCGTCGCGATCCAGCTTGCCGCATTGGCCGTGCTGTGGTTCCTGCCGGACTTGGCGACGGCATTGCCGCGCGCGCTCTATGGTGGCGGGTGATGAAAGCCGGAACGATTTTCGATCTTTCAGGTCAGGTCGCACTGGTGACCGGTGCGTCGTCCGGGCTCGGTGCGCGTTTCGCGCAGGTGCTGGCAGCGAACGGCGCGAAGGTGGCGCTGGTCGCGCGCCGCAAGGACCGGCTCGATCAACTGCGCGAGCGGATCGTTGCCGCAGGCGGTACCGCCGTCGCAGTCGAAGCCGATGTGCTCGACCGCACGGCGATGCTGCGCGCCTTCGATCAAACGGAGGCCGCGTTCGGTACTGTCACCATTCTCGTCAACAATGCCGGCGCCGCGCAGGGCGTCCGCGCGCTCGACATGAGCGCGGAGGAATGGCGTCGCGTTCTCTCGCTGGATCTCGATTCGGTGTTCTTCTGGTCGCAGGAGGGCGCGCGCCGCATGCTCGCGGCCGGGCTAACCGGTTCCATCGTCAACACCGCCTCGGTGCTGGCCTTCGGTGTGTCGAAAGGCGTCGCGGCCTATGCGGTGGCCAAGGCCGGCGTGATGCAACTCACCAAGGCGCTAGCGCTGGAACTCGCCTTCAAGGGGGTGCGGGTCAATGCGATCGCACCGGGCTGGTTCGTGACCGAAATCAATCGCGACTTTCTCGAAAGCGAGCAAGGCGAAAAGATGAAGCGCGCGATCCCGATGGGTCGGTTCGGTGCGGAGGGCGACCTCGATGGCGCACTGCTGCTGCTGGCGTCGAAAGCTGGCGCCTACATGACCGGTGCAACGATCATCGCCGACGGCGGCCAGGTGGTCGAAATCGGGTGACCCATCAGCGATGCGAATGCGTCCCTTGCATTCAATTCGCTTGATGTGAGACGGCGCCCGCATCACTGTGCCGCGCCACAACGGAACGCCCGATGGACGGTCTTGCCGGAAGACAATCCAGTCTCGTCGATTCCCGCTACGCCTGGCTGCGGCTGGGCGTTGCGCTTTTGCTCGGCACCGTCGGCAGCGTCGGCATGTGGTCCTATGTCGTGGCGCTCCCCTCCGTCCAGGCAGACTTTGCCGCAACGCGCGCCGATGCCAGCATTCCCTACACCATGGCGATGGTGGGGTTCGCCATTGGCAACATGATCCTTGGCCGGCTAGCGGATCGGTTCGGCATTCTCGTCCCGATCTGGCTTAGCATTGCCTCGCTCGGCATCGGCTATGTCAGCACGGGCCTTGCGCCGACGCTGTGGTTGCTGTGCGCAGCGCATGTTCTGATCGGGTTCGGCAGCGCCGCGTCGTTCGGTCCGCTGATCGCCGATCTGTCGCACTGGTTCGAGAAGCGGCGCGGCATCGCCATCGCAATCGCGGCATCCGGAAATTATATCGCGGGTGCGGTGTGGCCGCCGATTATCCAGCATGTCATCGCAAGCGATGGCTGGCGTGCGGCCCATATCGGGACCGGCATCTTCTGCGTGCTTGCGATGTTGCCGCTGTCGCTGATGTTCCGCCGCCGGACCGACATTCATGCCAATGGCGGACTGGAGGCTCGCGCCTTCGTGGCGCCGGATATCGGCGTGTCGCGCAACACGCTCTTTATCCTGCTCTGCATTGCAGGCGTCGCCTGCTGCGTCGCGATGGCGATGCCGCAGGTCCATATCGTCGCCTATTGCGGCGATCTCGGTTATGGCGTTGCGCGCGGCGCGGAGATGCTGTCGCTCATGCTGGCATTCGGGATCGTCAGCCGGGTCGGCTCCGGCTTCATTGCCGATCGGTTCGGCGGGGTGGTGACCCTGCTGATCGGTTCGGTAATGCAGGCGGTCGCGCTGTTCCTTTATTTCCTGTTCGACGGACTGACATCGCTGTTCGTGATCTCGATCCTGTTCGGACTGTTCCAGGGTGGCATCGTGCCAAGCTATGCGGTGATTGTCCGCGAATATTTCCCGCCGCAGGAGGCGGGCGCCCGGGTCGGCACACTGATCATGGCAACGGTGTTCGGGATGGCGCTCGGCGGCTGGATGTCCGGATATATTTTCGATCTGACCGGCTCGTACCGCGCGGCCTTCCTCAACGGTCTCGCCTGGAATCTGCTCAACCTGTCGATCGCACTCTGGCTGATGCGCGCGGGGCGTCGTGGTACGAAGGCCGCGATGGCGTAATCATGCCGCACTGCCCGAGAAGGGGCCGGCTTTCCTGAAACGGGCTGTCGAGGGAAAAAATTGCCACGGCATTGCAATAATTGAAACAGCGCCGGTTTCGGTCCTTGTGATATTACTGGAGCCGACGCAATTTCGAGGGCACGGCCATGATGCGCAACCGACGTTCCGACGCATTTGCAATGCTGCGCAGCTTCCTGATTTGTGCCTCAGCGACAGGTGGTCTTGTGGCAGGTGGTCTTGCGGCAAGCACGCCTCCGGTCCATGCGCAGTCGAACCCGGCACAGATCACCATCATCTATGATGCGTTCGGCAAGGCGTCGAACCTGAAGCAGGACTGGGGATTTGCCGCACTCATCGAATACGATGGCAAGCGGATCCTGTTCGATACCGGCAACAACGCGGAGATCTTTGCGCATAATGTCGAAGCCAAGGGCATCGACCTGACGAAGCTCGATTTCGCTGTCATCTCACACCGGCACGGCGATCACACCAGCGGCATCAGCCATCTGCTGAAGGTCAACCCGAATGTCAAAATCTATGCACCGCAGGAAAATTTCGGCGTGTTCGGCGCTGCTCTGCCAGGAAGCTTCTTCCGGCGCGACGAGTCCCTGCCTGCAGATCAGCGGTATTTCGGCGGCAACGCACCCCAGACACTGCGCTTCGGCAGCGCGTGGCCGCAGGGCGATTTCAACTGGGTGACCAAGACAACCGAAATTGCGCCCGGTATCCATCTGATCCTCTTGAACGGCCCGTTCGGTGTCGATCTGGAAGTAAAGGAAATATCGCTGGCGATCGAGACGCCGGACGGGGTCGTGGTGCTTGTCGGGTGCAGTCATCCCACGATCGAGAAAATCGTGGAGGCGGCGAAGAGCGCCACCAACAAGCCGATCCAGCTCGTCCTCGGCGGCACGCATCTGCTGCCGCTGAAGGACGAGCAGATCAAAGCCGTCGCCGCAACGCTGCGCGACAAGCTGGACGTGCGCCATATCGCACCGGCGCACTGCACCGGCGAGCCGGCCTTTGCGATCCTGAAGGAGACCTTTGGCGACCGTTACGTTTATGCGGGCCTCGGTTCCACGCTCGTGCTGGGCCCGAAGGTCACGAACCGGGCTGACGCGGGGCAGCCTGTCAAATACGCGATGGATGAGGGCGACCGGCACCGCTATCGCGAAGCGATGGTACAGGGGCCGTATCGCTCGCTGCTCGGCGGTGGCATCCGCAGGCCGGCGGCAGAGGCATCGCCCTGAGCGCAGAATTGCGGTCCAAAGCACGCATCGAAATCGCCGGGCCAATCGAAAGGTCCGGAGCAACGACCGCAGGTGTCTGACGCGCTCCTTTGCACAGCGTGGCGCCGCGTTTTTCCGATCGATCATGTGATCTGACGAAACAATTATTTATCGCGAACAACGGGTTGCACGCATGCCGTGACGTCGCGTCATGCGGCTGCGGGGTTGCACATCATGCGCGCGTCGCACAAAATGCGACTGCCCGAATCCGCCTCGGCAGCGGCACCTCTGAACCCTCGACAAATGACGGGGGTGCCCCTAAAAGGTCAGCATTGCTGACCTATCTGCCAATTGCTCACGTTTCAATGAGCCGCCCGGGCTAGCGATCGACAGCTCCGGTGCGCACATGAGGCATAAAGGATCGCGCGTATGACCCTGCGGCAGGTCAGTCTCGACGACAAATACGACCTCACCAAACAGCAGGTCTTCGTGACCGGCTATCAGGCACTGGTGCGGCTCTGCCTGATGCAGAAGGAACGCGACCGGCTCGCCGGGCTGAACACCGCGGGTTACGTCTCCGGCTATCGCGGTTCGCCACTTGGCGGGCTGGACAATCAGTTCATCCGCGCGCGCAAATTCCTGACCCCGAACGACATCATCATCGAGCCCGGCCTCAACGAGGATCTTGCGGCGACGGCGTTATGGGGAACCCAGCAGGCCGAGTTGCGCGGCGAAGGCAAGTTCGATGGCGTGTTCGGCATCTGGTACGGCAAGGGCCCGGGTGTCGACCGGACCGGCGACGTGTTCCGGCATGCCAACTTCGCCGGCTCATCCAAGCATGGCGGCGTACTCGCGCTGATGGGCGACGATCACACCGCGGAATCGTCCACCACCGCGCACCAGTCCGAATATCATTTCGTCGACGTGATGATTCCGATCCTGAACCCGGCCGGCGTTCAGGAAATCATCGATTACGGGCTGTACGGCTTCGCCATGTCGCGCTTCTGCGGGACTTGGGCGGCGCTCAAATGCATGCACGAGACCGTCGAGGCCACGGCCGTGGTCGACGGCTCGCTCGACCGCGTCAAGATCGTGATCCCGGAGGATTTCGTCATGCCCGAGGGCGGGCTGAATATCCGCCTGCGCGACACGGTCCTCGGCCAGGAAGCCCGGCTCTACGATTACAAGCGCGACGCGATGCTCGCCTTCGTGCGCGCCAACCGGCTCAACCGTACGATCACATCGGGCGGGTCGAACGCGAAGATCGGCATCATCACCACTGGCAAGGCCTATCTCGACGTGCGCCAGGCGCTGGACGAACTCGGCATCGACGAGGTTCGCTGCAATCAACTGGGTCTGCGCATCTTCAAGATCGGTTGCCCGTGGCCGATCCCGCGCGATGAACTGATCGACTTTGCCAGGGGTCTCGATCTCATCATCGTCGTCGAGGAGAAGCGCGCGCTGATCGAAGTGCAGGTGCGCGAGGAGCTTTACGGCACCGCCAACCAGCCGGTCTGCATTGGCAAGAAGGATGAGCGCGGCAACTGGCTGTTTCCGATCAAGGGCGCGCTCGACCCGAACGAGGTCGCGATCACCATCGGCGACCGGCTCCTGGCGCAGGGCCATGACGATGCGATCGCGACCCGGGTGTCGCAGCTCAAACAGGCCCAGCATGCGCTCACGGAGTTGCAGGAGGTGGCCGCCCGCACGCCGTATTTCTGCTCGGGCTGCCCGCACAACACCTCGACCGTCGTGCCCGAGGGAATGCGCGCTTACGCGGGGATCGGCTGCCATTACATGGCGCAGTTCATGGATCGCAACACCCTCGGTTACACCCATATGGGCGGCGAGGGCGCGAACTGGATCGGCGAGGCGCCCTTCTCGAATCGCGGACACGTGTTCCAGAATCTCGGCGACGGCACCTACAACCATTCCGGCTATCTGGCGCTGCGCGCGGCGATCGCCTCCGGCGTCAACATCACCTACAAGATCCTCTACAACGATGCGGTGGCGATGAC
>CAZXJZ010000092.1:0-17335 GCA_964641065.1 uncultured Hyphomicrobiales bacterium
AGCCCGCGGTGGTGGTGACCGGATCCATCGCCGAGATGATCGGCGGCGGCGTCACACCGGAAGGCACCAACATCAAGCGCTTCCTGCCGCGGACCATTGACGAGGATCAGTGGCAAAGCGCGAATCGCGCCATGACCTGGCTTTGGAGCGAATACGGGCTGAAGAAGGTTCCGGACCGCAAACCGCGCAAGGACGGCGAGAAGCCGCGCGTCAACATCATCGGCCCGATCTACGGCACCTTCAACATGCCATCCGATCTCGCAGAAATCCGGCGACTGGTCGAGGGCATCGGCGCCGAGGTGAATATGGTGTTCCCGCTCGGAAGCCATCTGCAGGACGTGCCCCGGCTGATCAACGCCGATGTCAATATCTGCATGTATCGCGAATTCGGGCGGCTGCTTTGCGAAGCTTTGAACCGTCCTTATCTGCAAGCGCCGATCGGGCTGCATTCGACGACGAAGTTCCTTCGTTCGCTGGGCGAGCTGCTGGGGCTCGATCCGGAACCGTTCATCGCGCGCGAAAAACACACCACCATCAAGCCGCTTTGGGACCTTTGGCGTTCGGTGACCCAGGATTTCTATGGCACCGCGAGTTTCGGCATTGTTGCGAACGAAACCTATGCACGCGGCGTGCGGCATTTCCTCGAGGAGGAGATGGGCATGGCCTGCAACTTCGCGATCGCGCGATGCGCGGGAGCGAAGACCGACAATGATGCGGTGCGCAAGGCGGTTCACGAGAAGGCGCCGCTAATCCTGTTCGGCAGCTACAACGAGCGCATGTATCTGTCGGAGGTCGGCGGCCGCAGCGTTTACATACCCGCGTCGTTTCCAGGCGCGATTATTCGCAGGCATACCGGAACCCCGTTCATGGGTTATTCCGGCGCGACCTACCTGGTGCAGGAATCCTGCAACGCGCTGTTCGACGCGCTGTTCCACATCATCCCGCTCGGCACCGAACTGGACAAGGTCGACGCGACACCCGCGCGCCTGCAGCCGGAGCTGGACTGGAACGACGACGCCAAGAGCGAATTCGACCGCCTGGTCGATACTCACCCGGTGCTGGTGCGAATCTCGGCGGCGAAACGACTGCGCGATGCCGCCGAGCGCGATGCAAGGCGAAACGGTCACGAGATGGTCACGGTTGCAAGCGTCGCGCGTGCGCGCGTGACGCTGATGTCGAACGAAGCGGCGTGAAGGAAACGGGAGGGCGGTCCATGGCTCTGGAAACAGATACGCGACATGCCGGAGTGAGTCGCTGGCGGCATGGCGAGATCGAATACCGGCTGCTGCACGCGGTGCTGTTCTCCATATTCGTTACGTCGATAACGCTGTCGCGGTTGATGCCGTGGCACTGGTATGCGCGCCGGACGAGTGAGGCGCCTCGGCGCAGCATTCTTTGCGAGGCGCGCGCGACGACCAACAAGATCGTGCCGATGGCGTTCATGGGTTAGGCGGTATCGGTGGCGCTTTCTGGCGCCGAGGTAGACCAGGAGAGGCTGCACGAGGAGAGTTCGGGGTTCCGGACGCAGTCTGACCGGGAGATGCGGGTGGCGACGCTGACGCGGCGTCATCCAACGAGTTTTCGTCCGGGTCACACCGGGCGGAAAGCTGTCGTGGCGGGCAACCGCCTCGGCAATCCTTGCCGCGCGGGACTTGCGCGGTAACGGCCGCAAGGCCAACCGGAGAGTAAAAACATGGCTGACTCTAGGGGCGGCTCTCTCTCGGGACTGACGGAACAGGAAGCGCGAGAATTCCACTCGATCTTCCTGACCAGCTTCATCGCCTTCGTCGTGATCTGCGCGATCGCCCACTTCCTGGTTTGGCAGTGGCGTCCGTGGCTCCCGGGACCGAAAGGTTACGCCTTCCTTGAAGGCGCCGGACAGACGGTGAGCTCCCTGATCCCGTTCGTGTCATAGGAGGATAAACAATGTGGAAGATGTGGCTTCTCTTCGATCCGCGGAGAACCCTGATTGCGTTGTTTACCTTCCTGTTCGCGCTGGCACTGGTGATTCATTTCATCCTGCTCAGCACGAACCGGTTCAACTGGCTGGAGGGGCCTCGCGCTCCGGCAGCAAAGGTATCGATCGAGACGACACTGCACGGTTGAAGGCAGTCGAGACTGGCGGACGAGGCGCGGGCAACACCCGTGCCCCGTCCGCCGACGGCAAGGCATGCTGGCAGCGCGCGGGGCGCGCGCTGCGTGATGGAGGGTCGGGACTATGGCCATGCTCAGCTTTGAACGAAAGTACCGCGTACGTGGCGGTACGCTGATCGGCGGGGACCTATTCGATTTCTGGGTCGGGCCGTTTTATGTCGGCTTCTTCGGCGTCACCACGATCTTCTTCACCTTCGTCGGTGTAGCGCTGATCATGTATGGCGCGGCGCTCGGGCCGACCTGGAACATCTGGCTGATCAGTATCAATCCGCCACCGGCGGAATACGGACTGGCATTCGCGCCGCTCAAGGATGGCGGTATATGGCAGATCGTCACGATATGCGCGCTCGGCGCATTCGGCTCATGGGCGCTGCGTGAGGTCGAGATCTGCCGCAAGCTCGGGATCGGCTATCATGTCCCGTTCGCCTTCAGCGTCGCAATCTTCGCCTATTTCACGCTGGTGGTGGTCCGGCCAATCCTGATGGGCTCCTGGTCCTACGGGTTCCCGTACGGAATCATGAGCCACCTCGATTGGGTCTCGAACACGGGCTACCAGTACGGCAACTTCCATTACAATCCAGCGCACATGATCGCGATCACGTTCTTCTTCACGACGTGTCTCGCGCTGGCGCTGCATGGGGCGTTGGTTCTGTCGGCGACCAACCCGAAGCCGGGCGAGATCGTAAAGAGCGCCGAGCACGAGAACACCTTTTTCCGCGACACCATCGGATGGTCAATCGGTACGCTCGGCATTCACAGGCTCGGATTGTTCCTCGCCTTGTCCGCCGGCTTCTGGAGCGCGATCTGCATCGTGATCAGCGGGCCGAGCTGGCTATGGCCCGAAGGCGAGCAATGGGTCACCTGGTGGGAATGGTGGCGCAACATGCCGATCTGGTCGTCACGGTAAGCGAGGGAGCGTGTCATGGCTGAATATCAGAATATCTTCACTGCCGTGCAGGTCCGGTCCCCGCTCTATGAGGGCGTGCCGGTCGCGGTCGGGCCCTTCGTGCGGCAGGGCGGCGGGTTTTCCTACTGGCTCGGCAAGATCGGCGACGCCCAGGTCGGTCCCTATTACATCGGCTGGACCGGCATAGCGTCGCTGTTCTTCGGCTTCATCGCCATCGAGATCATCGGCCTCAATATGATGGCCAAGGTGAACTGGAGTCCGATCGAGTTCATGCGGCAATTGCCGTGGCTCGCGCTCGAGCCCCCGCTGCCGCAACACGGGCTCACAATTTTGCCACCACTGACTGAGGGCGGCTGGTGGCTGATTGCAGGGTTCTTTCTCACCACCTCGATATTGCTTTGGTGGGTGCGGGTGTATGTCCGGGCACGTACGCTTGGTATGGGCACGCATGTCGCCTGGGCATTCGCTTCGGCGATCTTTCTCTATCTTACGCTCGGCTTCATCCGGCCGCTGTTGATGGGAAGCTGGAGCGAGGGCGTGCCGTTCGGCATCTTCCCGCATCTCGACTGGACCAACAACTTCTCCATCAATCACGGCAATCTGTTCTACAATCCATTCCATATGCTCTCGATTGCCTTCCTGTATGGCTCGGCCCTGCTGTTCGCCATGCACGGCGCGACCATTCTCGCGGTCACACGCTACGGCGGCGAGCGCGAGATCGAGCAGATCGTCGATCGTGGAACTGCGGCCGAGCGCGCTGCCCTGTTCTGGCGCTGGACCATGGGCTTCAACGCCACCGTTGAATCGATCCATCGCTGGGCCTGGTGGTTTGCAACGCTGTGCACACTCACCGGCGGCATCGGTATTCTTTTGTCGGGAACGGCGGTTGACAACTGGTTCGAATGGGGCGTGAAACACGGACTGGCAGTGCGCTAATGACGGACCTGGAACAACATCGGCACGATCGCTATGCGGACGTGTCGTTCCAGAACCATGGGGCGGATCTGGCTGGCGGAGACTTTAACCAACGGCTGATCTGCCCCATGGGGTTCACCAAGGCCTCGTTGAGCCGCTCTGACGATACGGAAGAGCGGCCATTGTCGGACATGCTGCGAGAGCGGACGAAGCGGCTGCACGCGGTAGCCGAACGCAGCGGGACTATCGCGGATATCCTGCAAAAAAAGTGCGACCGCTTCGGCTACGCTCTATTGCTGCGCAACCTTCTGCCTGCCTACGAACGTCTCGAGGCAGAATTGTCCGCCCGGCGGGCGCATCCGGTCCTCGGCGTTTTCGCGCACCGCGCGCTGCGTCGGTCCGATCGCCTGCGAACCGATCTGCAAGCCATCGGGGGCGTAGATTGGGAACGCTCTCTGCCGTTGCTCAGGTCGGGGATTTCGTATGCCGCCGCAATCAGCGAGGCGGCGGCCGGCGATGGTCTGCGGCTCGTGTCTCACGCCTATGTTCGTTACCTCGGCGACCTGAGCGGTGGTCAGGTCCTCAAGAAGCTTCTTGGGAAATCACTGTCGCTGCCGGCGGCCGCGCTGACGGTCTACGAGTTTCCCGATATCGAAGCGCACGTACTCAAAGCCAGACTGCGCGACGCGCTTGATCGCGCCGGCCGCGTGACCGATGATCCGCACATGCTGGTGATCGAAGCAATGACCGCCTTCGAGCACAATATCGTCGTCTCGCGCGAGGTGCAGAGACAAGCCGGACAGGTTGCGGCAGGCTGAGTTCTGAAAATCCCGCGGATTATTTGTCGTCGCGGGTGGCGTGCCAGATCAGGTGATCCAGGACTTCGGCGGCGCGATCGACCGAACTGCGGACACTTTCCAGCATCTGCAGCATACGCGTATTGTCCATGCCGTCTGTGATTTCCAGCGCCGCGAGCTGCGCGTTCTCGACCACCGAAGCCAGCAGCTGCTGATAGAGGAGGTCGGCGCTGCTGTCCTTGCCGGAAATCTTGCCGCGATGACGGTCGTAGATGACCTCCTGGAAGCGGCGGCCGGCGGCTTCCGCTGCCTTGCGGTCGGCGATATCCGTGAACAGAAGCACGAAGCCCAGGATGCGGTCCGGCGACGAAAAGACCGGATCGCCGCGTACCAGAAATGAATGCGGCTCAAGTCCGGAACGCAACAGCGTCACCTCGCCGCGCCATGTGCGGCGCAATTCCACGAGATCCTTCAGGCGCCGGCGCGCGTCCGACGCTGCATCGAAAAACACGGCCAAGTCGTCGACAAATTCATAGGTCTGCCGCGTCTGCGGCAGCAGCGCTGCGAACGCGCGGTTGTGGAGAAGGATTCGTCCCTTTGCATCGGCGATGACCACTGGCAGGTCGGAAATCTGCACCTGCTTTGTCACATGGGCGAATTGATCCTGTGCGATCAGCAGGCGCACCGAACGGAACTGCAAAACGACGTCCGTGACCGTTTCGCCGATCAGCCGCGCGGCGGTCAGATCGGCCGCGCTCCACGGTTCGCATTTTCCTTCCACCAGCTGATGCCATTGCGCGAAGGATCGCCGTGGCGACAATTGCGACGGGTCGTCGCCGACCAGGACGGGCTTCAGCGGGTCGCCGCCCCAGGTGATGAGGCGAATCCGTTCCGGGCGAAACCAGATCAGATATTCGCCTGGCGTGCTGGAGACCGGTGTCGCGACGATGCCGGCTGCGACCGAAACCAGCGGCGCAAAATCCGGCTCGTCGAAGCCGAGCGCCGCGGTGGAGAAGACCGGTACGCGCTCCATGTGATCGAGCCAGGCAGCGATCTCCCGCAACTGCAGTGTCCCGGGAACTTCGCCCGTCGACAGGATCTGGCCTTCGAACAGAAGCGCAGCGCCGCTTGCGGCCAACGGTTGCAGCAGCGATTGAGAATTGTCGAACAGCGCCACCCGCCAGTCGCCGTCGCGGGAGATTGCCTCGATCATCCGCTGTTCAAGGCGGCGAACCGACAATTCCGCCTGCGCCTGGGCGAAGCTTTCGAGGGCGGCAATCCTTGTGCCGATGGTTTCGCCCAGCAATTCGCAGGCCGCGCGCATCTCGAACGACATCGAACGGGGTGAGTAATGGTGACAGGCGACCAGCCCCCACAGCTTGCCGCCGACCATGATCGAAGCGACGAGTGTCGCCCTGACGCCCATATTCTTCAGGTACTGGATGTGGATCGGCGACATGCTGCGCAGCCAGCACAGCGACATGTCGAGATCGCGGTCGTCGAACGGACTTTGCCGCGGCAGGATCGGGATCGGGGCGTATTCGACATCGACCAGGACGCGCACGCGATTGCGTTCGTACAGCCTGCGCGCGATCTGCGGAATGTCGGAGGCGGGATAGCGGTTGCCGAGATAAGCCTCCAGGTGCGGCTCGCGCCGCTCCGAGAACACCTCTCCGTGTCCCTCGTCGTCGAACCGGTAGACCATGACGCGGTCGTAACCGGTGAATTCCTTGAAGATGCTGGCGGTTTCTTCGCAGAGTGTGCGCAGCGACGACGCCGAAATAATGGTTTTCAGCGCCGTGCCGATCGCCGTCGACAGATCGGTCGAAGGAGAGGTGCGCTCGAATTCGATGACGAGTCCTTCGCCCGGAGGACGATGCAGCAGGACATCATATTCGGTGGCGGGATTGGACGCCGTGCAGCGGACCGCAACGGGAATGGTCCGCAGCGAATCCTTCAGGACCGGCTCGATCCGGCTGACAAGGTTGCCGCCGAACTCCTCAAGTCTGCGGCCGATGATATTGCCGGAGAGGTTCAGGAATTCGGCAGTATTCGCGCTTGCCTGGACGACGACAAAATCCGGCTCACGCACCACGATCAACGCGCCATGCGGTTGAATCGATCCTGCAAGTTGAATTTGTTCGCGTTCACAATTGGACAGGTCGGCCTGTCCAAAGGCTGGTGACGATAACGTACGAGAGACCACCCCGGAATTCTCCCGCGTTGTGGCTTTCACTTTCCTCCGTCGGCCTTTTCGGATCCGCCATCCAGGCCGTAACGATTGAGCTTCGCATAGAGGCTCTGCCGGCTCAATCCCAATAGCTCGGCCGCGACAGTGCGGTTGTCGTTTGCGAGTTCGAGCGCTGAGGCCACATAATGCCGCTCGACCACGCCGACGGTATCCTTGACCAGCGACCGCAACGGGGTTTTGCCGATCCGTTCCGCCATGGCGCCCAGCGCATTGCGCAAATTCTTGTCGTCGCCCGGTGTTCCGATGCGGCGTCCGACGTCACGAATGAGGACTCCGATGAAATGCGGCGACGTATCGTCGTTGCCGGCAGCCGAGATCTCCACCTCAGTGGTGGTGCCGAGGTCGCCCTGTATCGTGGTCGTGAACATCCGCACGAAACGATAGCGCTCGACATTGGCAAGAAGGACGGCAAGGTCCGCGCCGGGGCGCGACAGCCACCGGGTCAGTCGTTCGCCGATCACCGATCCCTTTGCCCCCGTTTCCACGAGATCGAGGAATGCGCGGTTGGCGCGTCGGATCACGCCGTCAGGATCGAGCACGACGAATCCGTCCGGCAATCGCTCGATCAGATCGTCGATCGAGATCGAATCCTGGTCGACCACGACGCCGGCTTGCCCCGCCCAGCCGGGGGAAAGCTGCAGCATCATCACCGAATTCGGTTCCGGCGACATCAGCGATGCGCGAACCAACCACGGCTTCTTGTCGTTGCCGAGGTGGATCAGAATGCCCGGCGCCTTCCCATGCTCGCGCGCGCGCAACGCCATCGATTGGAAGACGTCACGATCTTCGGCCGTGACGTCCTGTACGAAGCTTCGGACGCCTGCATCCGGGGCAGCCTTCATATTCAGTGCGGCCAGTGCCGCGGGATTGGCCTGCAGGATCCGCAGGTCGCTCGTGCGCAACAGGACGACGGGTTCGTTCGAGGTGTCGAAAAGCAGCCGATACCGGGTCTCGACCTCGCGCATCTTCCAGTAGTCGCGCTCCATCGCCTGCTGTGCGGCGATCAGTCGTGCTTGCAGTTCGGCAACGGCCTGGAGGTTCTTGCCAACCGCAAGCAGCCCGGCGCGGCCGCCGAGCAGCACGGTGGTGTATTCCATCGGCAATTCGAGGCCGCTCGGGAAGCGTTGCGTCACCTGGCGGAAGGCCGAGACGCCTTGCTCGCGTGCGTCGGTCAGCATGCGGCGGACCTTCTCGCCCCCGGAATCGACCACCGTGTCATTCCAAGGCTTGCCCAGCCAGCCCTCGATGCCTTCATCGGATAGCGAACGGGACAGCGTTGCCTCCCGGATGACCCCATCGAGGTCCAGGAGCAAAGTCACGTCCGGTTGAGCGATATTGATATTGCTCATTCCTGTCGTGTCCGATCATCAGCCGATGACGTCTGCCTATGGCCCGGACGTGCGTCGCCAGTATTGGCGCCGCACCCGGTGTGACAGGGCGTCCGCGACCCCTTTGGCCGCATTTCCAAGTGTCAGTCAACAATTACACCGGCATTGCAACCGGTTATTTCGGCGAGCACTCGTTTACTTGGCTCGCAATTCCGTCCTGCCAAGGAATCAAGCCGGTTTTCAGCCGGGCAGGTCTGTCGCTACGCGGCTGATTGTATTGCTACTTCACTGGTTTTTAAAGGCTTTTTCTAGTCTGGCAGCCGCACTTGACCCCGGATGACAGTCATAATTGACTATATTGTCGTAAAGTCTATGGAACAAAAGGATGATCCCACGCGGTTATCCGAGGAAATGTCCACAGCGTCAGGAAGAAGCCCAATGAAATATCGTCACCTCGCAATTTTTGCCGCCATGATTGCGGTTATCCCGTTCGGCCAGAACGCATCCGCCCAGGACGCGGACGCCGGTGAAAAGGTTTTCAAAAAATGCATGACCTGCCATCGCATCGGCGAGGGTGCGAAAAACGCGGTCGGTCCTGAGCAGAACGGGATCGTCGGCCGTCAGGCGGGCACCGTCCCAGGCTTCGCCTATTCGCCGCTGAACAAGGCAGCGGGTGAAGCCGGGCTGGTCTGGAACGAGGAGACAATCTTCGCCTATCTGCCCGATCCGAATGCGTTTCTGAAAGACTTCCTGACGCAAAAGGGAAAGCCTGATCTCGCCAAGGGTTCGACGAAAATGGCGTTCAAGCTCCCGAGCGAGCAGGAGCGCAAGGACGTGATCGCTTATCTGAAGAAGTTCTCCAAATAGCGCGTTTCGAACGAACCGGAAGCCGGTTCGCTCGACCCAGACTCGTCACGCGCATCTGAAGCTGTGCATCGGCGAGCCGCTCCTGGGGGTCAGGCTGCAGCACGCAGCCCGATTTCCGACCAGATTTGCGACAGTGACGCAATCAGATGGTTGATATCGTCGTCGCTGTGCAGCGGCGACGGCGTAATGCGAAGCCGTTCGGTGCCTCGCGGTACGGTCGGATAGTTGATCGGCTGCACGTAGATTCCATACTGGGAGAGCAGCCGGTCGCTGATCTGCTTGCAAAGGACCGGGTCGCAGACCATCACCGGAACAATGTGGCTGGGATTGTCGAAATGCGGGATGCCGGCAAGATCGAGGCGGCGCCGCACGGACGCGACGCGATCGCGTTGTCGCTCACGCTCGGCCTGGCTCTCTTTCAAGTGACGAATGCTGGCGATCGCGGCTGCTGCCACGCCGGGCGGCAATGCGGTGGTGAAGATGAAGCCGGACGAATAGCTTCGCACGAAATCGCACAGGGCGTTTGACGCCGCGATGTAGCCGCCGATCACACCGAATGCCTTGGCGAGGGTGCCTTCGATCACGGTGAGGCGGTCGCTCAGCCCGTCGCGCTCGGCAATACCACCGCCGCGCGGTCCATACAGGCCGACGCCGTGCACTTCGTCGAGATAGGTCATCGCGCCGTGGGCGTCGGCGACATCGCAGAATTCAGCGATCGGCGCCATGTCGCCGTCCATCGAATAGACGGATTCGAAGGCGACGAGTTTCGGCCGGCGGCGGTCAATGGTCGACAGCTTGCGATGCAGATCCTCCGGGTCGTTGTGCTTGAAGATGATGCGCTCGGCGCCGGAATGCCGAATGCCCTCGATCATCGAGGCATGATTGCCTTCATCGGACAGGACCACGCAATTCGGCAGGCGCGAGGCGAGCGTTGACAGGGTTGCCCAGTTGGACACATAGCCGGAGGTGAACAGAAGCGCCGCTTCCTTGCCGTGAAGGTCGGCGAGTTCCTGTTCGAGCATCACGTGGTAATGGTTGGTGCCCGAGATATTGCGCGTGCCGCCTGCGCCCGCGCCGCATTTGTCGATCGCCTCATGCATCGCCGCCAGCACGGCCGGATGCTGTCCCATCCCGAGGTAGTCGTTCGAGCACCAGACGGTGACGATCCCACGCCCGCCATTCTCGCCGTGATGCGTCGCCTGCGGGAAGGCGCCCGCCTGGCGCTCGAGATCGGCGAATGTGCGATACCGCCCCTCTTTGCGCAGTGCGTCGAGTTCGCTGTTGAAGAACGCGTCGTAGTTCATTGTCCCCTCCGGACGATCGAAGCGCTGACTTTCGGACCCTGGCATGCAGGGGCCGGCTCAATGGATGGGCCTGTCACGGGCAATTCCGAAGTTGCGGAATGCCGGCGCCAGTTCCACAAATTCATGATGGGTAGCGGAAGGAGCATGAAGACATGCTCGAGGGCAGCGAGCGCAAGCAGGGCGGCCATCAGCGTGCTGGCGGTTGTTGCGAAACTGCCGGTGGCGGACATCACGAGATATCCGGCGGCGAACAGCGGCAGGACGATTGAGGCGGGCAGAAGCGGGTTCATCGGACCGCGTCTGAAGTGCCCGCGGAGATGGGACAAGCGCCGCGGGAGCAGTTCGTCGTGCAGGTTGGGGACGCCAAGGAACAGATTGAGCTTGGCGCTGAGGCGCATCAGCCAGAGGATGGCATAGGTGCAGATCGCGACCTGATTGTGCGCTCCATAGCTGGCGGCCAGGATGACGGCGCCGCCGGCAAGAAGCGCGAATTCATGATGGATGATCGCCGAGACCGCATGGGAGAAGCGGGCCCATCCGGCCGCGGCCGGGGACGCTTCCGCCCGATCCGGTCCGAGGAGCATGCCGGTCAGGAAGGTGAGTTCTACAAATCCCCAGATCACGATGGCTGCGGCGAAGGCGAGATAGGCACTGCCGGCCGTAACCGTTTCTGCCGTTGCTGCAATGATTGCGATTGCGGCCAACGCCATCATCGCTCCCACCGCAAGACTGATCCGGTAGGTCCGTGCCGGCATTCGCGCGACAAAAAGAACAATCCCCGTGCCCAGCCACCAGATCAGCAGTGCGAAGAACGCGGGGATTGCGATTTCGGCCATGCGCCACTCACCACGCCGGTTGCAGGCGAACCTGCTGGGGCAATGCGTTGCGCTTGGCCGGCAGCAGGTAAAGTCTTGCGAAGACCGCTGCCGCCGCGACGCCGAGCCCGGCTCGCTTGATTGCACCGATCACGCCGCCCTGCTGTTGCGCCGCCATGCTTGCCTCGGTAATGCGCCACAGCCGGTCGAGCCCTGCCTTGAAAGCGGGGTGGTCGATGTCGAGTTCGATCGGGAAGACCTGTCGCGCGATCTCGTTGGTGATCCGGAATACGCGGAAGTCGTACTCGTCCGGATGCATGCCGAGCGCCTTGTGGAAGGCGGGCCGCATGTGATCGCGGACATACATGGTGGCGTAGACCGCGAGCAGGAAGAACCGGATCCAGAGGCGGTTGATGCCGCTCGTGAGTTTCGGGTCGGCGCGCATTAGCAGCGCGAAGGCTTCACCATGGCGGAACTCGTCGTTGCACCACTTTTCGAACCACTTGAAGATCGGATGAAACCGGCGCTCCGGATGCCGTTCGAACTGCCGAAAGATGGTGATGTAACGCGCATAGCCGATCTTCTCGGACAGGTAGGTCGCGTAGAAGATGAATTTCGGCCTGAAGTATGTGTATTTTTTCGTCCGCGTCAGGAATCCGAGGTCGACGCCGATTCCGAAATCCTTCAGCGCCTCGTTGATGAAGCCGGCATGCCGCGCCACGTCGCGGCTCATGTAGCGAAACAGTTCGCGGATATCGGGGTTGGTGATCCGTCGCTTGATCTCGGCGTAAAGCACGCAGCCGGAAAACTCGGCGGTCAGCGAAGATACGAGGAAGTCCAGCAGTTCCTTGCGCAGATCCTCGGGAACCGCATTCAGGTCCATCTTGAATTCGTCGGTGCGCTGGAAGTGACCCTTGTTGTGATCGCGGCGAAGCTCCTCGATCATGTCGTCCCATTCCCTGCGGACGCTCGAGATGTCGAGATTGTTCATGGCCGCATGGTCGGTCGTATAGAACCGGGGGCTGAGAATGGTGTCTTCCTGTGCACTCTGCGTGCTGGTATTGGGGGCGCCGCCGCCTTCCATCGCGATCATGACACTTTCCCTTCCGAGAAACTCACTTCGTACAATTCGGTGATTTCGAGATAGCCCTCGATCTTGGCCTTCAGCCGCGCGAGCGGGCTCGCGCGCACGATGGTGGCGTGGCATCGCGTAACCACCCTCTCGCCGAACGGTACGTCCGTCGGTGCGCCGTGCACGGTGACCTCGTCACCCGGTCCGACTTCGTATCCGTCAAGCGCCACATGCGCATGAAGGGTTTCCGAACTGTTCTCGATCTCCACCGTGCATGGCACGGTCAGGGTCCTGCTACTCGCTCTCATTGCGTCGTCTCCTCAACGGTCATGAGCTTGGCGAAGGATGCCGCGTTGACGGCGCCGAACGCGCCGAGATCGACGCGGCGGCCGGTGGTTGGATCTTCGACGGACAGGCGTCCGTCGGCCCAGCGGGTCAGGCGGAACGGGATGTGCCGCTCCTGCTCCCGGCGGATGCGTTCACGGGCCAGGTTGCGCAAAACGATACGGACGAACCCGTCCTGTCCGGGCGGCAGGATGTCGATCGTCTTGTTGCTGTCGGCGGCGACAACATCGACGCCGCCATCCGTTCGGTCGACGAAGCGAAGCTCGCGGATCGCGATCGCCTCGGTGTTCGCCACGCGCGTCACGCCGATGCCGCCGACCCGTGCAGTCACCGCCGCAAGTATCGCAAACGTCACCAGTGCTCCAGCGCCGAGCAGGGCTCCGCGGGGAAATCGGCGATGAACGGCGTCCGACATGACCATTCTCCTCAGGCGGCGGCGGCAGTCGCGGGCGTGGCGACCGCATCGGCCGGAACCGGAACGGGAACCGGCATGGCCACCGTTCGGTCGGGCGAGGTTTCAGCGAAAGTCTTCAGCGCATTCGCGAGAATGCTTGCGGCTTCGAGACCATCCGGCAGCCCGCGCATCATCGGCTGCGCGCGGTTGACCCACCACGGCCGGGCGAACGGCCAGAGATGCAGATACGAAATGCGGCCCAGCCCCGTGAGCGCGATGGCGACGTCCGCGGTCCCGTCCTTCTGGACGCTCATGGCGGCAGATTCGATCGTCCGGTAGGGAAGGTTGAGGCTCCATGGCAATGCCACGCCGAACCGCATCACCACCCGGCGATTGGTGATGGTGAACACGCTCGTGCGTGCATAGAGCCAGGCGAGCAGCGACGGAATTGCCACCGCGGCGATTGCGACCGGCAGGAACCAGAGGACGAATGCCGCGGCGCTGGCGAGGGACCAGCCGTCCATCCATCCTGTTACCAGCCGCCAGATCAGGATCGCGGTGAAGTAGATTGCGATCTTGCGGACATGAAAGACCCGGAGCGCAAGGGCGCGCCATGATGGCTGCCCCTGCCACAACATCCGCTCACCGGCCGGCAACTCTTCCGGCAAGCCCTTGACCGGTTCGGTTGCGAACTCGCTCATAGCCGCGGCTCCGCACGTCCGGGCGTGGCATAGAGCGTACCGCCGCCGTAATAGGCGCAGACCTTGTCCTCTTCCAGGAGGGTGATCTGGTCAGGGTTCTTGATTGCCGGCACATCGGCGAACTGATCTGCCAGGATCGAGATCACCCGCACTTCGCCGCGGTTGCGGTCGACGCGCGAGAAGTTTGCCGGAAGCAGGACGCGCTTGCCGCCCGGGATCTCTACCTCGTAATAGCGAATGATGATCTCGGACTTGTCGATCCACACATCGCGGATCGTGCCTGCGATCCCGCGGTCGGCGCCGATTACGGTCATGCCGCGCGGATCGGGATCGCCGGCCGCGACGAAGAAGGACGGGGCTGTCCGCATCGGCACGATCTTCACTTCACCGTCGACGGTGAGGTCGGGCGTATCCGAACGCAGCGCGTAAGCGCCCGGTCCGATGGCGTCGAGCATCGGATTGCCGGTCGGCTCGAGCGGCGCACCGGGCCACGGCGCCACCGGCCTGACGTTGTTCAGTGGCGGCTCAGCCCGCATGGCCGGCGCCATGACATCGGCGTGACCATGTCCGATCCGGAAGAGTTTCGGCGACGGCGGGACCGGAAAACCGACGACGGACACGCCGCCGGCGCGATCGGACAGAAGCGGATATCCCTCGCGCTTGTCTTCGCGGCGGAGGTAGAAAATCAGGCCCGCAAAGAAGACCCAGAAGACATAAAGAACGACCTGTGCGGTATCGATTGAACCAACGATTGAACCCTTTTCCATGGCAAGCCCTCCAGGAATGTTACGTCAGGTTGGAAGTTCGGCCAGACCGAACTTCGATTGAGACTGGTAGCGCGAAATATTCGACAGTCTGATCAGCGGCCCGATCGCGACCAGTGTCGCGAACAGCAGGCCAATTTCGATGTGGTAGACGACGCTGTATCCAGTCGCCGGCGAATTCAGTGCGGGGCCGAGCGAGCCTTGCGTCGCGAGCGCCGAGATGCTGTCGCGAATGGCGCCGCCGAAGGCGATGGCCAGTCCGGCCGCTGTTGCCTGCACGCCGCCCCAGGCGCCGATAACCAGACCGGCTGGATGCTTGTCGGCAATCGCCATCGCCGCGATCAGCGTGCCGACCGCAAACAGCCCGCCACCGAAGCCAATCAGCGCCACCCCGACACGGAACAGGGCGATCGACTCAAACGGCGAGGCGAAAATCACCGCCGAAAAAGCGACGACGCCGACCAGCACGCCATTTGCAGCGAGCCGGTACGGATCATGACCGCGCGTCAACAACCGCGAAGCCAGCGCAAATCCGCAGAGCGAACCAGACGCGAGCAATGCCGTGAGCATGGTGGTCGCGCCGACGGACAGATTAAGGATTTCGCCGCCATACGGCTCGAGCAGGATGTCCTGCATGCTGAACGCTGCAGTTCCGAGCCCGACTACAATCAGCAGGCGGACGGTGCCGGCCGTGCGGCTCATTTGCCGCCAGGCCGTACGCAAATCGCTGCGTGGGAGATCATGCGCGGTGCGCCCGGGCGCGCGCGCTTCCTGTTTCCACAGTGCGACAATGTTGAGCACCATCGTCACCACTGCGGCACCCTGGATCACCTGGATCAGCTTGAGCTGGGAGAAATCCGCAAGCAGCATGCCGAAGGCGAGTGCGCTGGCGACCATGCCGATGAGCAGCATCACATAGAGGAAGGCGACGATGCGCGGGCGCATGTTCGCCGGCGCAAGGTCGGTAGCAAGCGCAAGCCCCGCGGTCTGCACGGTATGGAGGCCCGCGCCCACAAGCAGGAAGGCGAGGGCGGCACTGATGTGACCGACAATCACCGGACCATGGGTGTCGCCGGACAGGATCAGCAGCGCGAACGGCATGATGGCGAGACCGCCGAACTGCAGCAGCGTGCCGATCCAGATATACGGCACCCGCCGCCAGCCGAGGAACGAGCGGTGATTGTCGGAGCGATGCCCGATCAGCGCGCGCAGCGGCGCGAAGACCAGCGGGATCGAGACCATGAGCGCGACCAGCCAGCTCGCAACGCCCAATTCGACGATCATGACGCGATTGAGCGTGCCGCTGAGCAGCACCACCGCCATGCCGACCGAAACCTGAAACAGGGATAATCGCACCAGCCGTCCGAGCGGCAGTTCGCGGCTTCCGACATCGGCGAATGGCAGGAAGCGCGGCCCCAGTGCCACGATCCCGCGAACGGCGATGTCGCTGATGCGCTTCATTGCTTGCGGATCTCCACCGCCTGCGACGTGTAGAAGCCATTGACGATCCGCTCGGTCTGCATCACCGACCAGCCGCGGAGCGCGGGCTCGCTGCCAAGCCGGCTGAGGAGGTCGTTCTGCCGGACCGGCTCGATTGCAGGCGCCCGCTCCTTGCGCGGGAACAGTCGTCCGACAGCATGCATCACCGCCAGCGCCGGCGTGCGCGGGGCGAAGGTGAACAGGATCGATCCGCCAGTGCGCGCCGACAGGCTTGCAACCGCATCGACGCAATCGGACGCGCGATAGTGAATGAGGGAATCCATCGCGACCACGAAATCGAATGTTCCGAGCGCCGGATCGAGCATGTCGCCGGCGCGGAAATCGATGCGACCATTGTTGAGGTCGGCCGGGGTGCGCTCCTGAGCCAGCTGGATTAGTGTCGGCGCGACATCGATGGCGGTGACGAATGCGCCGCGCTTGGCGGCCTCGATCGACAGCGCGCCGGTGCCGCAACCGGCATCGAGCAAGCGGGCGCCGCGCATGTCTTGCGGCAACCAGGAGAGAAGGGTGTCGCGCATCCGGTCCCGACCGGCACGTACGGTTGCGCGGATGCGGCTCACCGGAGCATCTGTCGTCAGGCGTGCCCAGGCCTCCACCGCAGTGCGATCGAAATAGGTCTCAAGCTGCGAGCGGCGCTCGATATAGGTTGCGGTCTGCATCAGTCGAACCCCAGCAAATCGAAGATGTCACGGTCCTTGAGCGGCGTGCAGGCGAGTGGCTCGGTGCCCTCCCATAGCGAGGTCGCCAGGCGCAGATATTCCTGCTGCACGGCTTCCAGTTCTGGGGTCAGATCCATCTCGAACAGGGTGGATTTCTTCAGCCGGCTTTTGCGGATCAGGTCGAGGTCGGGAAAATGCGCCAGCGTTTTCAATCCGGTGGCGTTATTGAACTTGTCGATCTGATCGGTGCCGGCGCTGCGATTGACGATCACGCCGCCGAGCCGCACCTCGTAATTCTTGGACTTCGCCTGGATCGCAGCGACGATCCGGTTCATCGCGAAGATGGAGTCAAAGTCGTTTGCGGCGACGATCAGTCCGCGATCGGAATGTTGCAGCGGAGAGGCGAACCCTCCGCACACGACGTCGCCGAGAACATCGAAGATCACCACGTCGGTGTCGTCGAGCAGCCGATGTTCCTTGAGCAATTTGACGGTTTGGCCGACGACATAGCCGCCGCAGCCGGTGCCGGCGGGCGGGCCGCCGGCTTCCACGCACATCACGC
>CAZXJZ010000093.1:0-17288 GCA_964641065.1 uncultured Hyphomicrobiales bacterium
CTTGATCACCGGCGTGAACGACTTCATCGGGTCGAACGGGAAATTCTTCTGCATGTGCGCGTTCATGGTGACCGGCGCATTCACCGTGACCATGAAGGTGTATCCGTCGGGTGCGGCCTTCGCGACCTGCGCCGCGCCGATGGTGCCGCCGGCGCCCGGCTTGTTCTCGACCACCACCGGAACCTTCAATTGCTCCTCGAGCGGGTCGCGGATCAGGCGGCCGATGAAATCGGTGGAGGCGCCGGGCGGATAAGGCACGACCAGCGCGATCGGGCGGCTTGGCCATTTGTCCTGCGCAAGCGCTGCGCCGGACGCAATCGCGATACCGGACGCGGCCAGCGCCAGGACGGCGGTACGTCTGCAGAATGACATCAGATCTCCTCCCAGTTGGATCGGCGGACGAATCCGCTGAATGCGCCCTTCGGCGTCTTTGTCGCGGTCAGTGTAGATGCGCTGTTGCTGTCAGTCCAACACCCGTGTTGACGGGCCAAACATCAACGCCCCTTGAAATCCGGCTTTCGCTTCTCGTTGAAGGCGCGCACGCCCTCGTGGCGGTCTTCGGTCGAGATCATGCGCTCGTAGCATTGAATCTCGAAGGCCAGTCCCGATTGCAGATCCATATTGATGGAGGCGTTGACCGCCTTCTTGATCTGCCGCACCGAGATCGGCGCGTTGTCGCAAATGGTCTTTGCGAGGCTCATCACCTTCGGCATCAGGTCGGCCGCGTCGCAGACCTCGTTGACCATGCCCCATTCGTGCGCCTGTTCGGCCGAGAAGGGCAGGCCGCTCATGATGATTTCCTTGGCGCGGCGCACGCCCACTGCGCGCGGCAAATTCTGCGTTGCGCCCGCGCCCGGCATGATACCGCGCGTGACCTCGGGCAGCGCGAAACGCGCATGGCGCGCCGCGTAGATGAAGTCGCAGCACAGCGCGAGTTCGCATCCGCCGCCGAAGGCGACGCCATTGATCGCGGCGATCACCGGCACCGAGCAGTTGATCACCGAATAGGCGGCTTCCTCGATGATGGCGTGCTGCGCGCGCCATTGCTCATCGGTCATGCCCTGGCGTTCCTTCAGATCGCCGCCGGCGCTGAAGGCCTTCTCGCCGGTGGCGGTGAGGATCACGCAGCGTACGTCGCCGGGATAGAAGGCGAGCTTGCCGAAGACCTTGTAGAGATCTTCCGAGGTCGCGGTGTTGAGCGCGTTATGGACCTCGGGGCGGTTGAAGCGGACCACCATCAGACCCGGTTCGGGCCGCTCCACCAGAAGATGCTTGAGACCGTCCATGGTTATGCGGCGCTCGCTTTGGCATTGCCGGCCGGGAACAAACCGAACCCATCGATCGAGGGCATGCGATCGAGCCCCTGGATCGTGTCGAACAGGGTGCGGGTGCCGCGCTCGCCGAGCGAAGGCTTCACGCAATCCTCGAACTTCGTCCACATCGCCTCGGTCTCGACCCCGCGCTGAAAATGCCCGCGCGGGCGTTTCACCGCCTCGGTGGTCAGCTTGCCGCCGCCGCGGACATGCAGCGTCACCCGATCGAACGGCGAATGCGCCGGTTCGTGGTCATCGCGCTCGGAGGTTGTGACGACGCGCACCTTGCGGATCAGGTCCTGCACATCGGGGCGGTTCACGAATGCGTCGGTGAGCTCGGCATTGCCGCATGCACCGGCGACGATGGCGGAGGCCATGGCGAATTCACCGGAAATTTTTGCATCGAGCCCGTTGGTCGGACGATGCACGCGCAGGATTTCGGCCTGGGTCTCGCCGATTTCGAGATCGATCGCCTCGACATCTTCGGCCTTGACCGGATTGACCTTGCGCATGTCGATCACCGCATCGATCGCGCGATGAACCGCGTAGCAGACAGGATAGAGCTTGATGTTGATGCCGGCGCGCAGGATGCCCCAGTCCTTGCCGAAATTGGCCGGGGTCTGGGTATCGACCTGGCCCTTCGGCGAAATTGCGCGCAACAGGCCGAGATCGTCCTCGATCGCGGTGTCGGTCGAGGTCAGGCCGGCCTCTGCGAGACGTGCTGCGAGCAGACCCGACTGGGCGGCGCGGCCGACCTGATAGGGCTTGGTCATGGAGCCGAAATTGCCGACGATCCCGCCCGCGAGCGAGGCCGCGATACCGATGGTCCGTGTGGCCATCGCGGCATCATGGCCGCGCAGCGAGGCCACCGCGCCGGCAGCGGCAATGGTCCCAAGCATCGCGGTCGGGTGCCAGCCCTTGCGGTGATGCTGGTCCGGATCGCGCCGCGCCATGTCGGCCCAGAGTTCGTAACCGGCGACATAGGCCGTCATCATCGCACGGCCGTCGGCGCCGGATTCGGCCGCTTCCGCCAGGATGGTCGGGACCAGGATGGCGCTCGGATGTCCGGCGAGGCCGGTGTCGTCGTAATCGATGGCGTGCGAGGCGACGCCGTAGATCAGGGCACGTTCCGGTGCGGGCGCTTGCAGCGCCGAGATCGGCGTGTTGGCGCCGTCATGAACGATACCGAGGCCGCGCGCGGTGGTCCGGGTGACCGGTTCGTTCCAGCCCGTGACCATGCAGGCGATGCAGTCGGTGAAGCCCAGACGAACCGTGTTCAGCGCTTGCGGAGGCAGCGCGTCATAACGCAGGCCGGCGACGAAGCGCCCCATGTCGGTCGTCAGTCCCATGCCCCGGTTTCCTTCTCCTGCACAGACGAGCCGGGTTAGGAAAGCTAGTTTGTCATGTCAACGCGAGGTTTGATATAGGAAACACATGTCTCCCGGAACCGGACCCGCTGGCCGTGCCAAAAGCTGAGAACGATGACTCCATCGACCCGCGCTATATCGTGCCCGGGCTGTCGCGCGGACTTGCGCTGTTGCAGCTGTTTCCGCGCAGCAAGCCCGCCAAGACCCTGGCCGAACTCGCGGCCGGCCTCGGGCTGACGCGCTCGGCGACCTACCGGCTGGTTTATACGCTCGAGGCCGACGGCTTCATCGCGCGGGATTCCGAGACGCGGCGCTACCGCCTGACCTCGAAAACCCTGGACCTCGGCTTTGAATATCTGCACGCCCAGCCGATCACCGAAATAGCGCAGCCCTTCCTGCGCGCTTTGAGCGATCGCACCAATTCCGCCGCCCATGTCGCCATTCTCGATGGATGGCATGCGGTCTATCTCGCCCGCGCGGTGCCGAATGTCGGACTGGTCAGCAATCTGCAACTCGGCGCACGCCTGCCCGCGCACACCACCTCCAGCGGCCGCGTCATGCTGGCCCACCAGGACGAGGCGCGTCTTAGCGATCTCCATGACCGGCTGCGCAAGGAACTGCGCGGCGCACAAGCGGTTCCGCCGCTTCAGGAATTCAACAACCAGATCGCGGTGGACCGGAAACGCGGCTACGTCTTCCACCGTTCGACCGTCGATCCCGGGCTGGTCAGCCTGGCCTATCCGATCCGCGGGCACGATTCGCGGGTGGTCGCCGCCGTCACCGTCATCGTTCCCGAAAAACTGTCGGACATGATCGGGGGGGAGAGGGCGCTGCGCCCGATGGTGTATGAGACGGCGGACGCGATCTCCCGGAAGATCGGGTATCGTGGCTGACAATGGCAAGAAACGCGGCGCAAGCTGTGCCAGAATGCGTCGACCAAACCGGCGATTCGCCATCACTCCATGACCAAATCGACAGGCGATGACAGCTCCGAGGTCTTCCGCTACGGCGGGGCCGGTTCCGTGCTGCTGATCGCGTTGCTGCTGTATGTCGGATTGCACCCCTTGGCGCTCGGCGGAACGGTCGCGCGGGTTGCCGGTGGACTGATTGTGGTTGTCATCATGGTCTCGGGGACCATGGCGGCGAGCCGTTCCATGGTCCTGCGGGTAGTCGGAATCGCACTCGCGATCACCACCCTGTGTTTGCAGGTGGCATGGTTTGTAACCGACGACCGCATGGTCGAGGCCGCGATGATGGCGGCCTTCGCCATCTTCTGTTTCTTCACGGCCTCGGTCATTCTGAGCCACGTGTTGTCATTCGGCCCGCTCTATGCGGATCGGGTCCATGCGGCGCTGAGCGTCTACATCCTGCTCGCCTTCGCATGGGCGGGGGGCTATGCCATGATCGAGATATTGTCGCCCGGGTCTTTCTCTTTCCCGGCCGGTGTCGGCGCCAAGGATCAGGGCGGCCCGCTGCTCGCCGACATGATGCATCTCAGCATCGCCGCACTGACCTCGACCGGGTTTGGCGATATAACCCCGGTCGCGCCTTTTGCGCGCTCGCTCAGCCAGTTGGAACAGTTGACGGGTGTGTTTTATATCGCTGTATTAATCTCGCGGCTCATCGGCCTTTACCCGATGGAAGAGCGCGGGCGACAGGAGCCGGGGCCCCCGGCCGGGTAGCTTTCGATGCATCTTTCTCGCTGGATGAGGGTTGCGCTCGTTATCGGTCTCGTGGCTCTGACCACGGGCCTGGGCTTATACGCCTATCGCTATTCGACGCGCCCGGTCACGCTCACCGTTGCGGCCGGCTCGCTCGACGGCGAGGGTGCGCGGCTGATGAACTCGCTGGCCTCAAGGCTTGCCTCGACAGCCAATTCCAGCATCCGGTTGAAAGTCATCGATACCGGAACACCGCTTGGCGCCGCCGAAGCGTTTGCCAAGGGCGACGTCGACCTCGCCATCGTCCGCGGCGATGCCACCGATCTTAAAGGTGCGCGGACCGTGGTGGTGATCACACACGGCGTGCTGATGCTGCTCGGTCTGCCTGGGACATCGATCACCGATATCGATCATCTGAAGGGCAAGACCATCGGTGTCGTTGGAGGTCCGGTCAATCAACGGATCGCTTCCGTGCTGGACAGCGAATACGATCTCTCGCGATCGAAAGTGAAGTTTCAGGACATCACGCTTCCGGAAGTTGCTGCCGCCATCCACAACAAGAAAATCCAGGCTCTCCTGCTTGTCACTCCGATCTCCGGCCGCTACCTGACCATGCTGCGCAATCTCTTCCCGCGCGACTCCAAGAAGAGTCCGACGCTGCTCGCGATCGATTCCGCGGGCGCCATCGCGGCCGCGGTCGGGGCCTACGAGAGCTTCGACATTCCGAAGGGAACGATCCGCGGGTCGCCGGCGATCCCGGATGATGATCTGACCACATTACGTGTACCGATCTATCTGATCGCGAAAGAGAAGCTGAGCACTGATGTCGCGACGCAACTCACCCAGGCGATTATGGAGACTCGCGGCAGCATGATCGGCGAACATCCGATCCTCGCCCAGATCACTGCGCCGTCGACCGAGAAAGACGCGCCGATCCCGATCCATCCCGGTGCCGAGGCCTATTTCAGCGGCGACGTGAAGACGATCTTCGACAAATACGGCGACCAGTTCTTCTATGCGTCGATGCTGCTCGGCATGTTGAGTTCGCTGGCCGCCGCCTTCTGGAAATTCATGATGCCGGTGCCCGAAGGCGGGCGCCCGCCAGAGCGGCTCTACAACATCACGGGGCGAATCCGCGATGCGGCCACGGCAGAAGACCTCGACCGGATCGAGGACGAGATCGACGAGATTCTGCGCACCGAATTGTCGCGTGAGACCGGTGGCGACACCGATGCGGGTGGTCTGCAGATCGCGCTCAGCCGTCTCGAATATCTGATCAAGCAGCGGCGGCGGATATTGCAGGCGCCGCTGGCCGGATAACGGCGGCGGGCTTTTTCAGTCCACCTTCACCCGTGCCGCGTCCATGGCGTGCAGCTCGGACGCCTTGCCCGATTTCATCACCATGCCGGGAAGCGAGCGTCCGAGCGCCTCCTGCGCCTTGCGTGCAACCTCGACCAGCGCGTCGAGGTCGATCCCGGTCTCGAGCCCCATTTCGTGCGCCATATGCACGAAATCTTCGGTGCAGATATTGCCGACCGCGCGCGGCGCAAACGGACAGCCGCCGAGCCCGCCGATCGAACCCTCGAAATGTCGGATGCCGCAATCGAGACCGGCCAGCGCATTGGCGATGCCGAGACCGCGGGTGTTGTGCAGGTGCAGGCCGATCACGGCCTGCGGAAAGGTCTTCTGCAGGTCTTCGACCGTTCGCCGGATGCGGTCGGGATTGGCGACCCCGGTGGTGTCGGCGAGATAGACGATCGGTGCCCCGAGCCCGAGGAGTTGCTCCATCATCCGGTGCATGCGCTCGCGCGATACCGGGCCCTCATAGGGGCAGCCAAAGGCAGTGGCGATGGCGCCGACCACGCGGCTCTGCGTGCCCTTTGCAGCCGCCGCGATCTCGTCGATCGCCGCCATGCCCTGTTCAGTGGTCATGCGCACGTTCAGCCGGTTGAAGCTGTCGCTCACGGCAACGCCGACCTTCAGGTCGTCGATGCCGGCCGCGATGGCACGTTCGGCGCCGCGGGCATTGGGGATGAACGCCGCGTAGCGGACGCCCGGCTCGCGTCTGATGCCGGCGGCGACGGCCTCGGCATCGGCGAGTTGCGGGATCACCTTCGGATGAACAAAGCCGGTGATCTCGATCTTCGTCAATCCGGTCTTCGACAAGGCGTCGATCAGTGCAATCTTGGTGTCGGTCGGGACGAAGCTGCGCTCGATCTGCAGCCCGTCGCGCATGCCGACTTCGCTGATCTCGATGCGCTGCGTCATTGCGCGGGCGACCAGTCCGGCGCGGTCAAGCGGCGCTTCTTGTCCGCGGTCTTGCTGACCTTCGGATCGTCGAGCCCTTCCTTGTCCCAGAGCTGGCAGGTGACGGTCTTGTGCTTCTGGTCGAGGCCTTCGCAGTAATTGGTGAATTCGCAGACGCGCACGCGGTCGCCGAGACCGAGTTTCGTTTTCAGGAACCAGTCCGGATCGGCGAGCGACTGGCGTGCGGAGCCGACGATGTCGCAGACGCCGTCTTCGAGCATCTTCTCGGCAAACTCGAAATTATGCACGCCGCCGGTGCAGACCACCGGTGTCTGCAGCCCCGCGCCATGGATGGCCTTGCGGATTGCCGTGGTGGCGTCGACATTACGGCCGAACGGCCCGCGTTCGTCGGAGATATATTGCGGCATGCACTCATAGCCGCTCGGGCCCGTATAGGGATAGGCCGCGCCGCCGACGCCGGGCTGCTTGGCGTCGTCGAACTTGCCGCCGCGCGAGGTCGAGATGAAATCCATCCCGGCTTTGGCGAATTCAAGCCCGAAATACACCGCATCCTCGACGCCGCTGCCGCCGTCGATGCATTCGTCGGCCAGATAGCGGCAGCCGACCGCGAAGTCGGGCTTGGTCCGCGCGCGGACCTCCCTGAACACCGCGAGCGGCAGCTTTGCGCGGTTCTCCAGCGAGCCGCCATAGCCGTCATCGCGGGTGTTCTTGCGCGAGAGGAACGACGCCATCGTATAGGCATGGGCGTAATGCAGCTCGACCCCGTCGAAGCCGGCCGTCTGCGCGCGCAAGGCGGCATCGGCGAAGAGTTTCGGCAGCACGTCCGGAAGTTCGCGGACATGCGGCAGGTCCATGTCGGTGACCCGCTCGCGATAGCCAAACTCCAGCGATTCCAGCTCTCGCTCGGTCAGGATCTTGGCCAGTTCGTCCCGCTTCATCCCGGCCAGCGCGGCGCGGAGTTCGGTTTCGCCCAGGCCGGGCAGGGCGGCCCGATGCGCATCGGTAATTGCGAGAAACCGTTCGAAATATTTCTTCGCGTCGGGCCGGCGCCGGATCGACAGGAAGTCGATGAGCTGGATGAAAACCCGCGACTGGCCCTCGCTCGCCTCGCGCACCGCCTCGACCAGCCGTGTCAGCCCGGGAATGAAGCGATCGTCGCCGATCCGCATCAAGGGCCCGCTCGGGATGTCCCGAATGCCGGTGGCCTCGACCACGATCGCGCCGGGACGCCCCTTGGCGAAGCGGGCATACCACTCGACCACGGCATCGGTGACGAACCCGTCTTCGGTCGCCCGCCATGGCACCATGGCCGGCACCCAGGTGCGCTGCTCAAGCGCAACGGGGCCGACCGCCACCGGCGAAAACAGCCGGGAGGCCTGCGCTTCGGCGCTTGTCGGGATCCGGCCGAATGTCGGCTCGAACTGGATGCGCTGCGGGGGACGCCACATCGGTTCGCTCGCATTTTGAATTATATCCAGATGGATGTATGCGTCTGCGGCAGGGCCGTCAATCGGACCCCCGACGACGGTTGTCACCGCCTGTCCCGCGCGGATAGGTTTCAAAAGCTCTCACCCGCCATTCTCCTCCATGCTCGATCCCAGCGCCTTCCCCGACAGCTTCGCGCGCGACCATTTGCCCCCGTTCGATCTTTGGCCCGAATTCGAGGGACTGGATGAACTCGGCTATCCGCAGCGCTTCAATGCGGCGGCCGAACTGATCGACCGGCAGGTGGCGGCAGGGTTCGGCCCGCGCCCGGCGATCCGTACCCCGGCCGTGACCTGGACCTACGCGGAACTGCTCGACAAGGCGAACCGGATTGCGGCGGTGCTGCGCGACGATCTCGGCCTGGTTCCCGGCAATCGCGTGCTGCTGCGGTCGGCCAACAATGCGATGAAGGCCGCGGCCTGGCTGGGTGTGCTCAAAGCGGGCGGCATCGCGGTCGCCACCATGCCGCTGCTGCGCGCCGCCGAATTGTCCTACATGCTCGGGAAGGCAAAGGTGCAGTTCGCGCTTTGCGACGCGCGGCTGACCGATGAGCTCGACAAGGCAGCGGCCTCTGCGCCCGGCCTGAAGTCGATCGCGTTTCATACCGATGCCGCCGATGGCCTCGAAGCGCGGATGGCGCGAAAGAGCGGCGACTTCGACAACGTCATTCCGTCCCATGACGATGTGTCGCTGATTGCCTTCACCTCCGGCACCACCGGGCTGTCCAAGGCCACCGTGCATTTCCACCGCGACGTGCTCGCAATCGCCGATTGCCTGCCGCGTCATATCCTGAAGCCCACGCCCGACGATGTGTTTCTCGGCTCCGCGCCATTCGCCTTCACCTTCGGGCTCGGTGCGATGCTGGTGTTTCCGCTCCGCTTCGGCGGCTCGGCAGTGATGCTCGAACAGCCGGCGCCGGAAGCCATGTTGTCGGCAATCGAGCGCGAAGGCGTGTCGCAACTGTTTACGGTGCCGACCTTGTATCGCGCCATGACTCCGCTCGCGGCCGGCTACGACGTGTCATCGCTGAAGAACTGCATCTCCTCCGGCGAGCATATGCCGCTGGCGGTGTTCGAGGGCTGGTACCGCGCGACCGGCGTCCGGCTGATGAATTCGATCGGTTCGACCGAGATGCTGCACGGCTTCATGATCAATCAGGACACGCAGCGCATTCCGGGCGCAGTCGGCGAAGCGGCGCCTGGCTATCGCGCGATGGTGGTCGACGAGGAGATGAATCCGCTGCCGCCACGGCAGGTGGGGCGGCTGGCGGTGCGCGGTCCGACCGGATGCCGCTATCTCGACGATCCCGAGCGACAGCAGAAATATGTGCAGGCTGGCTGGAATCTGACCGGCGATGCCTTCGAGACCGATGACGACGGCGTGTTCTGGTATCACGCCCGCACCGACGACATGATCGTCAGCGCGGGCTACAACATTTCCGGCGCCGAGGTGGAGGGCGTGTTGTTGCAGCATGCCTCGGTCGCGGAATGCGCGGTGGTGGGACTGCCGAATGAGGAGCGCGGACAGATCGTCGCCGCTTATGTGGTCCTGCGCGACGGCGCCGTGAGCGGCGAGCTCATGAAGCGGGAATTGCAGGATCTCGTGAAGGCGCAAATCGCGCCGTACAAATACCCGCGCGCCATCGAGTTTGTTGCGGCGCTGCCAAAAACCATCACCGGCAAGATCCAGCGCAGCGCGCTGCGGGAAAACCGATAGCGCTCGCCGTTCGCGGTCGCGGCGCTTCGCCGCGAGGTGTGCGATTTCGCACAGGCAGGTGCAACGGCAGCCACCATCTCCGGGTTCACGTGGCAACATGCCAATTGAATTCGGAGTAGCAACATGAAACGCTTGATCGCTTCGGCCCTCGCGTTGGCCCTTATTGCCGGCCCGCTTGCGGCCTCATCCGCGGATGCGCAGACCGGCCGCCACCAGGTGAAAAAGTCCGCGGCCGCGGCCCGCGCGCAGGTCCCACCGCGCGCTCCGGTCACGCAAGTCGCACCGGAATCGACGGCGGTTTACGAATGGGGCAAGTACCAGGGTCAGGATCCCGACCCCAATGTGCGGCTGATGCTGCGCCGTGATGTCCACAATTAGGTGTGGCGCAGAATTCCGTGCGACATCAATCGATGACAAGGCCGGCCGCGGCGCCGGCCTTGTCGTTCAGACCAGATCGCCGCTGAGATCGGCGTTGTCGCAGCCGGCGTCGCGCTTGAGCATGCATTGCAATGTCTTGGTGTCGGTCAGGACAAGAGCGCCGCGCTTGCGTTCGATCAGGCCCGCACGCTCCAGCGCTTTCATTTCGCGCGCCACCGTCTCACGCCGTGTACTGATGCGCGCCGCGATGGCCGACTGAACCGGCGGCGGCGAGATGACGGCGACATCCTTCTCGCCGTTCTTCTGCTGCGACAACCGAAGCAATTCGGCATAGATGCGGTGCTTGACGTCCAGTGTGGTGAATTCGCGGACGCGGTCGGTAAGCGTGCGGATAATTCCGGTCAGCCGAACCAGAACCTGATTCGCGGCGTCCGAGTGACGGCAGATCGTCCGCCGGAACACCTCTCGCGGCATCCGCGCGATCACCGCATCGGTCACAGCCATCACGCCGATCGCGCGGGGCTTCCCGTCGATGGCGTCCATTTCGCCAAAGTAGCTTCCGGCATCGAGATCCTGAAACAGCACCTCGCGACCCTGGGATTCCGGGATCTTGACCCGGACCGTGCCACTGATGACGAAGAAGACGTCGCCGCCGGTATCGTGACGTTCGATGATCCAGTCATTGCGGGAATATTTCCGCCACGTGGATTGCCGGTCCAGATCGGCAATCGCCTCGGCGTCGAGCGATCGGAACAGTTCGATCCGTGCCATCGTCTCGCGATACCGGCCTTGCGGCGCCGGGCGCGCCGAAGCGGCGGGATGGGTAACAGACAGGCCGGGGGAAGCGGTCAGCATCGTAATCTCTGCTCCGAGCATGAACCAGGTGAGCGCGTCCGCGCTGCTTTCGGAGAGACGAGATGGCGCTTGACCGGTCGTGAGGGAAGCCGCCGCGGCACTCGCCCCCTGCAAGGCTCCCATGCGGGGCAGAATGTTTCTTCGAAGTGCGGTGGCGAAAAAGTTGGCTGTCGTCCGGCGCCGAGGTTGCGGAAAATCTTTCCTCTAGCTCAATCCATCCATGACGCCGCGGATGTAGCCGATATTGCGGGCGGCGCAGGTAGCGCCATCGGGGATATAGATGAACGGCTCGATGCTGGCATTCCCGGAATAGCCGGTCTCACGCAGTGCCGTAATGATGGGTCCGAAGGTGAGCGCTCCGTCGCCGGGACCGCGCCGGTTCGTATCGTTGAAATGGATATGGGCGATCAGACCTGACGGCATCCATTGCCGGATCAGGTCGGGTACCGATTGCTTTTCCCAGATCGACGCGGCTGAGCAATCGATCATGGTGCGGACCGCGGGGCTACCGATCTGCCGTACAATCCCGGCGGCCTCTTCCACTGTATTGACGAAATTGGCGTCCGGCTGATGCAGCGGCTCGACGCAATAGGTGACCCCCGCGGTTTCCGCATCCTTTGCAATCGCGGCCCAGAATTCGACACCGTAGCGGTAGCTGGCCGCCTCGTGCCCCGGTTCGAGGCGGCGCTGTGCCGGCGAGCCGTGCACTATCATGCTGCCGCCGAGGTCGTGGCAGAGTGCAATCAGCCGGCGCGTGACATCCACCGTGCGGGCGCGGACGGCGGCGTCGATCGCCGTGATCGACATGCCCTCTGGCGCCCGCATGAGATAATGCAGCCCGGTCACAGGCACCCCGTGGTCCTCCGCAATCGTGCGAAGCTCCTTGCGACGCTGCGCTGTCAGTAGATGCGGCTCAGGCGAGAGGGTGATCGGCGCGACCTCCAGCCCGTCATAGCCCATCTGCTTCGCCAACTCGCATTGGCGCGCAAAGTCGTGGTCGGCCAGCACTTCATTGCACAGGGAAACTTTCATACGCGCTTTTACGCGTCACGCGACTTGCGGCGCAAGGGCGCGGTGAGCGCTGCCCACAAACGGCCGACCGATCTGGTGACGGCCGGAATGTTCATCAGGATGGTGCCGGCCACGAGGCAGAACATCACGAAGCTGATCGGGCGGGTGAAGAACGGCGACAGGTCGCCGTCTGATAACGTCAGCCCGCGCCGCAGATTCTTGTCGAGCAGATCGCCGAGCACGATGCCGAGCACCAGCGGCGCCATCGGATAGTTGAGCTGGCGCAGGAAAAATCCGATGATGCCGAAGGCGAGCATCACGTAAATGTCGAAGAAGCGCGAGGCGATTGCAAACGAGCCGACCACGCACAGCACGAATACGACAGGCATCACCAGCGTCTGCGGCACCTGCAAAATTCTCACCAGCAGGTTGGTGAGGGTGAGGCCGTAGATCAGGATGCCGATGCTGGCAAACAGCATCATCGTGACCACGTCGTAGACGAATTGCGGGTTATTCACCATGATAAGGGGGCCGGGCTGCACCCCGTGGATCAGCATCGCCGCAAGCAGCACAGCGGCCGGTGCCGATCCAGGTACCGCGAGCGTCAGCACGGGAATGACGGCGCCCGGCACGCAGGCATTGTCGCCTGTCTCAGCCGCCATCAAGCCCTCAACCGATCCCTTGCCGAACTTTTCCTTTTCCTTGCTGGCGCGCCGCGCGGCGGCATACGAACTCCATGCCGCTACGTCTTCGCCGACGCCCGGCACAATGCCGATTCCGGTACCAATCAGGCCCGAGCGGATGATGGTGCGCCAGTATTTGGTCACGTCCTGAATGCGCGGGATCACGCTGTCGAAGGCGTTGATGATGACTTTTGGCGGTCGGTCCTTGATGACGGTGAGAACTTCCGCGAAACCGAAGGCACCGACCAACGCCGGGATCAGCGCGATGCCGCCGGAGAGATCGTGGATGCCGAAGGTGAAGCGGTTATAGGCGTACATGCCTTCTTGGCCGATCGAGGCGATGAACAGGCCAAAAAATCCTGCAATCCATCCCTTCAGCGGGTCGTTGCCGGTGAGGTTCCCTGAGATCACCACGCCGAACACCGCGAGCCAGAAAAATTCGTACGCGCCGAACTTCAGCGCCGCTTCGCCGAGCACTGGCGTGAACAAGGCGAGCGCGATCATCCCGATCCAGGTGCCTAGCACGGAGCCGGTGGTGGCGATCCCCATGGCGCGGCCGGCAAGACCTTGGCGCGCCAATGCGTAACCGTCGAGACAGGACGCGGCGGAGGCTGGCGTGCCCGGAATGTTAAGAAGGATAGCGCTGCGACTGCCGCCATAAATCGCGCCGACATAGGTGCAGATCAGGATCAGCAGTGCGACGTTCGACGGCAGTGCGATGGTGAGCGTCGTCATCAGTGCGACGCCCATGGTGGCGGTCAGCCCGGGCAAGGCGCCGATGATCAGTCCAACCAGGCAGGCCCCGAGCGCATAGAGAATGGTCGTCGGTGTCGCGAAATTTGCGATCGAGTTTCCGAAAAGCAGCAGCCCATCGAACATGGTCGGCTCAGGGCAGTCGAACCAGGAACAAATCCTGGAACGTGTAATGGACGACGCCGCCGCAAATCAGCCCGAACACGGCGGCGAAAACTGCGCCCCTGACGAGCGTGCCAGACGCATTGCGCTCTGAAAACTGGAAGATGAAAACAAACACGGCGACAAAGATCGCTGCGGCGAGCCAGAATGGCAGTCCGCTGCCCAGCAGACCAAGTGCGAAGGTGAGACACAGTGCGAGCGCGGTAAGTAGCCGCCAGTGATCGCGGGCGCTGAACGCAGGGAATTGCGCCTGCGCGATAGCGCCTGCGCGCACCGATCTCAGGATCAAGAGCACTCCCATGATTGCGAGCGCAAGTCCGAGCAGTCCGGGTACGAGGCCGGGCGCGGTGTAGATGCTGGCCTGAAGATGAGTCAACCGATCCATCTTCATGCTCAGGATCACGATCCCGATGGCGAGTGCGAGCCAGATGCCGCCGGAAATCAGGTCGGCGAAGGGGGATGGCTTTTGATCTTCCACACTTGCCTCGTTATCCCGGGGCGCGCCCGCAGACCCGGAATCCGCTTGCGCTCAGTCCAACCATCGCAGTGCAATCCGGGGCCGCATGCTTGCTCGCGCGCCCCGGATGCTTCGTTCTTACGGCTTCGCGATGCCGACCGTGTCGGGCGACACCTTGGCTTTGCCGGCCGCATGCAATTGCCACGCGGTCGACTGGATCGCAGGCATCGCGGCCTTCACTGCCTCGTCGCCGTAGACTGGAGCGAATTGCGCCCCGTTGGACGCGGCGTATTTCTTCAAAGTGTCGGAATTCGCGACCACGTTCTTCCAAACCATATCTACGGTCTCGCGCACATTGGCCGGCACATCCTTGTGGATGAAGATGCCGAAATAGTTCGCATCCGGCTTGAACCCTGCGACCGAAGCGGTCACCGGCGGGATGGTGCCGAAGCCCTCAAGTTCAAGCGGCTTGTCGGACAGCACGGCAAGCGGACGCAGCCGCTTGGCGCGGAGCATCGCGGCTTGCTCGACCGCAAGCTGGGTGGTGACCTCCGTCTCGCCTGAGACCGTTGCGTTTACAGCCGGATTGCCGCCGTCATAGCTGACGTGCTTGTAAGTGAGGCCGAGTGCGCGCGTGAAAGCCTCGATCGCGGCATGGCCCGACGAATTAATACCGGCGGTGGCCACCGAAACCCCGTTCGGCTTGGCCTTCATCGCATCGACCAGGTCTTTTGCTGTCTTGTACGGAGTGTCCGGATTGACGCCCAGAACCGACACGTTGACCACGCTCAGATAGGGCCGCCAGTCGGAGAACTTGGTGTCGAGCAGGCCGCTGACGGCATAGGTGCCGATGTCCTTGGCTGCGCCGGCGGTCCAGGTATAGCCATCCTTGGCGGCGTCCATCGCGCTCTTGGTGCCGATCGATCCGGAAGCGCCGCCCTGATTGACGATCACGACCTTCTGGCCGAGCGCCTTTTCGATCTCGACCGCAGCGACGCGGGTCACCTGGTCGGTCGAGCCGCCCGCTGCCCAGGGCACGATGATGGTGATCGGGCGTTCCGGCTTCCAGGGATAGTTCTGAGCCGATGCGCTGGCGGTCAGAGCCAGCATCGTGGACGCAAGGATGGTGGATGTTCGCAGCATCTGTCGTTCCTCCCGAGAACGTTATGGATCCGGCTTTTCGCCGGTTTGGGTCGTCCAGCCTAAGCGATCCCGGCGCGGGCAAAAATGTCGCCAGCATCGGCTCTTCGCTAAGTAACTGTCTGGTTACAAATGCACCACGCCCGGGTATCGAGCGTCAAGAGGAAATCGGCCGCGTCTTCCGGTCGTGAAGCGCACCTGGCCTATGACATTCGCGTGGCGCGGTCGCGGCCGGGGGTTGCGAATGTCAGGACCGCTCTACTAGGGCCGCAGATAGCCCAGCACCACTTCCTCGATGTGGCTACCGCGCTCGGCCAGCGCCTCCGGTCGCCCCAGGTCGCGGCCAAAGATGGTGGACAGCGTGAACCGGTTCGACATGTAAAAGAATCCAAGCGATGCGATGTCGATGTAGAGTTGCACCGGGTCGACGCCTTCGCGAAACACCTTCGCCTTCACGCCCCGCTCGAGCAGGATCGTGATGATCCCGACCAGCGGCGAGTGCAGTTCGCGGATTTTTTTCGACGTCTTGAGATGCCGGGCGCGGTGCAGGTTTTCGGTGCCGAGCAGGCTGAGAAACTCAGGATGCTCGATGAAATAATTCCAGGTAAAGGCGACCAGTTCGCGCATTGCATCGACCGGGTCGCGATCGGCCAGATGCAATCTGATCTCGGCATTGCGGATATCTGCATAGATCTCTTCCAGAACCGCGAGATAGACGCCGCTCTTGTCGCCGAAATAATAGTAGATCATCCGCTTGTTGACGCCGGATCGCTTCGCGATCTCGTCGACGCGCGCCCCATTCAGACCATGGGTGGTGAATTCTTCCATCGCCGCGGCCAGGATCGTGGCGCGGGTCCGCTCGGGATCGCGCTCGCCGGACGGTCGGCGGGGCGGACTGGCTTTCGAGGGGCTGGGGGCATCCATCACGAGATGCAGGATAGACGGATCGGGGCTGTAACCACAAACTCCGTTCGTCCCCGCGAAAGCGGCGACCCGGAGCGGCAGACGCCGTTCCACCCAATACTGGATTCCCGCTTGTGCGGGACTGAGCGGAGAGAGTTGGGGGCCAAGCTACCCCGCATTCCCACCGCCCGCGGCATGCTTGCGCAGTTCCAGTTTGGCGATGGTCTCGCGATGCACCTCGTCCGGCCCGTCCAGAATGCGGATCGAGCGGGCGCGCGCATAAGCGTAGGCGAGGTGGAAATCCTGCGACAGGCCGCCGGCGCCGCAAATCTGGATCGCGCGGTCCACCACCTTCTGCGCCATGTTCGGCGCCACCACCTTGATCATGGCGATTTCCGCGCGCGCCGCCTTGGTGCCGACCTCGTCGATCATCTGCGCGGCGTGTAGCGTCAGCAGTCGCGCCTGGTCGATCTCCATGCGCGATTCCGCGATCCAGTGGCGGGTGACGCCCTGGTCCGCGAGCGGCTTGCCGAAGGCGGTGCGGGTCAGGGCGCGCCGGCACAGCGTTTCGAGCGCGCGTTCCGCGAGCCCGATGGTGCGCATGCAGTGATGGATGCGCCCCGGCCCGAGCCGGCCCTGCGCGATCTCGAAGCCGCGGCCTTCCCCGAGCAGGATGTTTGTGACCGGCACCCGCACATTCTCGAAGGTGACCTCGGCGTGTCCGTGCGGCGCGTCGTCATAGCCGAACACCGAGAGCGGCCGGATCACTTTCACGCCGGGCGTGTCCATCGGCACCAGCACCATCGACTGCTGCTTGTGCGCCGGCGCGTCCGGATCGGTGCGGCCCATGACGATCAGGATTTTGGCGCGAGAGTCGGGGGCGCCGGTGGTCCACCATTTGCGGCCGTTGATGATGTAACTGTCGCCGTCGCGCCGGATTTCGGTGCGGATATTGGTGGCGTCGGAGGAGGCGACCTCCGGTTCGGTCATCGCGAAGCAGGAGCGGATTTCGCCAGCCATCAACGGCGGCAGCCAGCGCTTTTTCTGCTCCTCGTTGCCGTAGAGGATCAGCGTCTCCATGTTGCCGGTGTCGGGCGCCGAGCAGTTGAAACTTTCCGGTCCGATCGGCGAGCGCC
>CAZXJZ010000094.1:0-16854 GCA_964641065.1 uncultured Hyphomicrobiales bacterium
CCTGCGCGCCCGCCATCGCGATAACCGCCTGGTGCGCCGCAAAGGCCGCGTTTTCATCATCAACAAGACCCAGAAGCGCTTCAAGGCCCGTCAGGGCTGAGGCCGCACCGGCTTGTTCTGACGCCATTTCACGCAGGCGTGACCGTATTGCAGGCTTGCCCAAGGCGGCGAGCGGCATAAGCTTGCGCGTATGCGAACGCTCCCGTTCCGGAAGGCCGGATCCCGAATTGTCGCCGCTGCGCTGCTTGGAGCGCTGGCGATGTCCAGCCCCGTGCTCGCGCAGGTCCGCAACCCGGATGGCGGCGGGAGCTTTGTCGAACCCCCCCAGACGCTGCCAAAAGTGCCACGCGGGCAGGACATCGAGTTCCTGTTCGGTGCGCTGAAGGCGGCCCCGAATGCGGAGGCCGCCAAGGCGGTCGAAGGCCGGATCTGGGCGCTGTGGATGATCTCGCCGAGCGACACCGCTTCACTGCTGATGAGCCGGGTCCGCCGTGCTGTCGAGGCCAAGAATATCGACCTGGCGGTCAAACTTCTCGATTCCATCGTCGTGCTGAGGCCGGATTATATCGAGGCCTGGAACCGGCGAGCGACCCTGCATTACTTGCAGAAGGATTTCACCCGCTCGATCGAGGACATCCGCCAGACGCTCGCGCGCGAGCCGCGTCACTTTGGAGCGCTCGCTGGGCTTGGCCTGATCATGCAGGAACTCGGCGAGGACAAGCGCGCGCTCGAGGTCTACCGCAAGGCGATCGAGGTCAATCCGCACCTGCCGCGCGTTCCGGACCTCATCAAGTCGCTGACCGAGAAGGTCGAGGGACGCGAGATCTGATTATCCTATGACGTGACGTCTGCGCGGGGTTGCCGCCGGGAACGGAACCGGACCCTGCGCCTTTACGTGCGCGCCAAGCGGCAGAGTTCAATTCGCCATCTCGTTTGCGAGGCACTCCCGCAATGGTCTAAGGACCTTTCCGACACGCCTATTGACGAGTCCCACCTTGCTCCGCTTCCAGCGTTCAGATCGTGACCATATGAGCTTTCTCGCTGGCGACAGCGAGATGGCGCGCCGGATCCGGGACCGCGACTGGAGCATCCACCCGTTCGGCGAGCCGGAAGGGTGGCCGACGTCATTGCGCGTGGCTCTCAGCATTTGCCTGCAATCGAAGTTTCCGACGTCGATCTATTGGGGACCGGAATTGCGGTTGCTCTACAACGATGCCTGGGCGCCGATACCCGGACCGCGTCATCCTGCAGCTCTCGGGATGCCGGCACAGGTGGTGTGGTCGGATATCTGGCACGTCCTGGAGCCTCAGTTCAGAAGAGTCGTGGAGAACGGGGAGGGGGTTTTCGTTCAGGACCAGATGCTGCCGATGCAGCGTTTCGGCTATCCGGAGGAAACCTACTGGAGCTACAGCCTGACCGCGATCCGCGACGAGGAAGGCTCGATCGTCGGAGTGTTCAATTCCGGATATGAGACGACCCGCAACGTTCTGTCGCAACGGCAGATGCGTTTTCTGCTGGAACTCGGCGATGCCATTCGCGGCACCTCCGATGCGCGGACGGCGCGCAATCGTGCGCTGGAAATGTTTGGCCAAAGCCTGGGTGCGGATCGGGTCGGACTGCACGAAATGAGCGGCGGCGGCTCCAGAGGCGATCGGCCCGTTACCGACGAGTGGCTCGCGGAGGGGGTTAGATCAATCGGCCGCAGCATCGCGGTGTCCGAGCTCGGCGGCGACGTCAGCACATTGTTGCGGGCGGGCAGGATGCTCGTCGTCAATGACGTCTCGTCCGACCTGACGTCCGACACGGCCAGAGCGATCTTTGCCGGCTCGGACGTCGGTGCGTTGATCGCGGTGCCGAAGATACGCGATGGCCAGCTGGCCGCCGTCCTGTTCGTTCATTCCCGCGAGCCTCGCGTTTGGACGCTTTTTGACATCAGCACGGCCGAACAGGTGCTCGAGCGAATCTGGAATTGGATGGACAGCGAGCGGACGGCCGAGCGCGAACGGTTGATGATTCGCGAGATCGATCACCGTGCAAAAAATGCGCTTGCCGTCGTGCAGGCGGTGATACGGCTGACGCTGGCAGAAGACATTTCGTCGTTTCGCGAGAAGATCGAAGGCCGGGTCGCGGCGCTGACACGCACGCATGACCTTTTGTCCGCCAAGCGGTGGGAGCCGATCGAGTTCGGCATCCTGGTTCACCGTGAAATCGAAGCCTATCGTCCCGAGAGCAGCGATTTGATCGAAATCCAGGGACCGCGCGTGCTGCTTCGATCGGAGCAGGCCCAGACGATCGCGCTTCTGTTGCACGAACTCACGACGAATGCCGCCAAGTATGGCGCGCTGTCCATGGCCGGCGGGCGGCTCTCCGTTCACTGGCGCATGCAGGACGGCAGCCTTGTTCTGGACTGGGACGAAACGCTTGTTGCCACGGACCGCGGTAGCGACGTGACCATGTCCGCAGGTTTCGGATCCAAACTGATCAATTCGGTCATCGAGCGGCAGCTCGGCGGCTCCATCTCGCGTAACTTTGACCAGGGACTGAAATGCAGGATCACGATCCCGGTCGCGAGCGAATGGAGCGCCGCATCCCGCGGTGACGCGGCTGTCGAGCCGGAGCAGTCCGAGCCTGGCGCAGGACCTGTCCTGATCGTCGAGGACGAAGCGCTGGTCGCTCTGGACCTCGCGAACATGCTGCGCATTCTCGGCTATGACCGCGTCGAGACCGTGGCCAGCGTTTCCGAAGCGCTGGCCATGCTAAAGAAAGGCGTCACCCCCGAACTCGCCATTGTCGACATTAATCTGGCGGGCGAGTCGTCCGAGCCTGTGGTTGAGGTCCTGCGCGCGCTCGGAACGCAGACCATACTGGCGTCCGGCTATGCTCAGGTCGACACGTTAAGCGGCGTCTTTGGCGGTCTGACATGCTTGCCGAAGCCGATCATCCTGTCGGATTTCACTGCCGCGGTTCAGCAGGTGAAGCGCGCCGGAAAGCTCGCGTCGGGACGGTGAGCCTTACGGCTCGCCCTGATCGCCGCCGACGAAAGCGATCCGCAGCATGTTGGTTGCGCCCGGCGTCCCCAGCGGGACGCCGGCGACGATGATCACGCGTCGTCCGGCCTTGGCGAAGCCGTCGGCGAAAGCGATGCGACTGGCGCGCTCGACCATGTCGTCCTGGTCCAGCGCATCCTTTGCGATGACGCAATGCACGCCCCAGACCAACGACAATCTTCGTCCGGTGGCGACATTCGGCGAGATCGCGACGACATGCGGTTGCGGCCGTTCCCGGGCGACGCGGAAGGCCGTCGAGCCGGAAAACGTCCAGCAGATGATGGCGGAGAGGTCGAGCGTTTCCGCGATCTGTCGGGCGGCAGCGGCGATTGCGTCGGCGCCGGTCGCCTCGGGCTCGGCGCGCTGCGCCTGGATCACCGCGCGATAGGTGGGATCGCGTTCGACCTCCTCGGCAATGCGGTTCATGGTGGCGACCGCCTCGACCGGATATTGCCCGGCCGCCGATTCCGCCGACAGCATGATGGCATCGGCGCCTTCGAACACGGCCACCGACACGTCCGAGACTTCGGCCCGCGTCGGCACCGGACTTGAAATCATCGATTCCAGCATCTGGGTCGCAACGACCACCGGCTTGCCGGCGCGCCGCGCCGCGCGCGTGATCTGCTTCTGGATGCCTGGCACCTTCTCGAGCGGCAATTCGACGCCGAGATCGCCGCGCGCCACCATCAGCGCATCGGAGGCTTCCATGATCTCGTCGAGACGCTCCACGGCTTGCGGCTTTTCAATCTTGGACATGATCATCGCGCGGCCGCGGGTGATCTTGCGCGCCTCGGCGATATCTTCCGGCCGCTGGATGAAGGACAGCGCCAGCCAGTCGATTCCGGTATCGAGCGCAGCTTCCAGATCGGAGCGATCCTTCGGCGCCAGCGCGGAAAACGGCAGTATGGTCTCCGGCAGGCTGACGCCCTTGCGGTCCGAAAGCTTGCCGCCGACCTCCACCTGCGTCGTCAGCCGGCCCTCCTCGGAGCCGGTGCAGCGCAGCCGCACCTTGCCGTCGTCAAGCAGCAGCGTTTGCCCGGGTTGTGCGGCCTGCAGGATTTCGGGATGCGGCAGGTGCACGCGCGCCGTATCTCCCGGCTCGACGCTGGAATCGAGGACGAACGTATCGCCCTTGTTCAGCATCACCGAGCCGCCACCGAAGGTGCCGAGCCGCAATTTCGGGCCCTGCAGATCGACCAGAATCCCGATCGGCCGGCCGGTTTCCGCTTCGACCGAGCGGATCATGGCGACCAGTTCGCGCATGCGCTCGTGCGACGTATGGCTCATGTTGATGCGGAATACGTCGGCGCCGGCCTCGAACAGCCGGAGGATCACAGCCCGCTCCGACGAAGCCGGGCCAAGCGTTGCGACGATCTTGGTCCGGCGTTGCCGTCTCATCGTCGGGGATTTCCTGTGTTTGGTGACGGGAGGTTAAGCGGCGGGCGGGTGCCGGTTTGCGGCAGGGTGAACGAGGGGCCGCCCGGCGACAATGGTGACTGGTCCGAGGTCTCGGTCAGTTGCACGGTCCATGACCGCTGCTCGCCGGTATCGACTTCGAAGAACCCCGTGCGGTCGAAGCCGCGCGCCAGACAATCTTCGGTCCCACGAATGGTGAACTCCTTCTCGCGCGAACACATGAAGGCCTTGCCGGACCATTCGCCGCCGCGATCATAGTCGATGGCATAAACATAATAATATCGTGCGACGAGATTGCCGCGCAGCAGAGTTTCGCACGAGCGCGGGCCGAGATTCCACCAGCCCTCGGTGACCCAGCCCTCATTGTCCTTGTAACCGAGCGAGATGCCGACTTTGCCAGACGTATTGTTGCAGAGGCGGAAGTCGGCCGATGCAGAGCCAGACCAGGCGCCGAGCAAAGCCAGAGCAAGCGCGATCTTGCGCGCGGCAACGAGCCTCGGCGGTCGGGTCGGAAGAGGGAAGGGCAATCGGATCACGGTCGTCGGATCAGTCCATCGGGCGCCGGAAACGAGCTAAGTAGCTGTTTTGACGTGTTTTTTTAAGTCGTGTCAACGTCCACCATGATGGCACGGAAATCATTCACGTTGGTAAAGGTCGGCCCCGGCGAAATCAGGTCTCCGATACCAGCAAAGAAAGCTGTCGAATTGTTGTCCGCCAGGCAGCGCGCCGGGTCAAAACCGCGCGCCCGCGCCCGTTTTGCGGTGCTTCCGTCCACATAGGCGCCTGCCGGATCGTCGGCCGATCCGGCGCCGCCGTCTGTCCCGTCGGTGTCGCCGGCCAGTGCGGCGATGCCGGAGGTGCCGTCCAGTTCGGCGGCAAGGGCCAGGGCGAATTCCTGGTTCGGTCCGCCGCGGCCGTTGCCGCGAATGGTCACTGTCAGTTCGCCGCCGGACAGGATCACGGCGCGCTTGCCCTGCGCCTTCAGGTCGCGGGCGATGGCCGCCTGCGCGGCCGCCACGTCGCGCGCCTCGCCCTCGACCCGGTCGCCGAGAAAGATGCAGTCGAACCCGGCTGTCCGGATGGCCGCTGCCGCGGCTTCAAATGCGTCGGTCGGCCGCGCTGCGAGATGATATTGGCTGCCGCGGAAAGCGGGATCGTTCGGCTTCGGTGATTCGTTCGCCTGCGCGTTGAGGGCTGCCACCACCTCGTCCGGCAGACCAAGCCGGTAGCGTGCGACGATGGCGCGCGCATCTGCGAGGGTCGTGGGATCGGGAACGGTTGGCCCCGATCCGATCACTGCGGGGTCATCGCCCGGCACATCCGAAATGCCGATGGTGATGAGTTCGGCGGGGTAGGCGTGGCGTGCGAGCCGCCCGCCCTTGATGCGCGACAGATGCTTGCGAACCGTATTGATCTCGCCGATCGACGCGCCCGACCGCAGCAGCGCACGGGTCACCGCCTGCTTCGATTCAAGCGACAGGCCATGCGCCGGTGCGATCCAGTTCGCGGACGCGCCGCCGGACATCAGCACCAGCACCAGATCATCGGACGTCGCCTGATCTGCGAGCAAGAGCGTGCGCGCGGCGGCATCGAGCCCAGCCTGATCGGGAACGGGGTGTCCCGCTTCCACCATCTCCACCACGCGCAGCGGCCGTCCATAGCCGTGGCGCGCAACTGCGATCCCGCCGAGGCGCTCCGGCGCAAAGCCGCGGTCGAGATAATGCGCCTCCGCGACTTCGGCCATCGACCCGGCCGCCTTCCCGGCCGCGAGCAGGATCAGCCGGCCCGATTGCGGTGCGTCAGGCAGCAATGGCGGCAGGCAAACTGACGGGTGCGCCGCCGCAATCGCGGTGCTGAAAAGCTGCTCCAGAAATGCCCGCTGCGATGTCATGGAAGGCTACCTGCTGCAGGATTGCGCGGACGTGCGAACCAGATTCCGCCAAGGATCATAACCCCTCCCAGCCATTGCATTGGTTCGAGGGCTTCGTGAAGCACCACCCAGGCCAGCAGGGCGGCGGCGACCGCCTCGAGGAAAATCACCAGCGACGAAAACGGCGCCGGCAATGTCCCCAGCGCAATCGTCAGCAATCCTTGGCCCGCGACCTGCGAGATCAGCGCAAGGGCCACCAGGATCGTCCATCCCTGCGCGGAATAGGGCAACACACGCGGTTCCAGCGCGATGGCAACCACGAACAAGATAACGGTGGTGATGGCGGCCGAGATGAAGGCCAATGTGCCGGCCGGGACGTCGCGCCGGGCGGCCCGCAGCGCCAGCATATAGCCGGCGAAGAACAGCGCGGTGACGATGCCGTAGAGGTCGCCGGTGAGCCGTTCCGGCGCGAAGCCATAGCTGTGCCCGACCAGCGCGGCGCCGCCGAGAAGGCAGAGCGCCAGGCCCGCGATGCCGCGCCCCTGGATCCGCTCGCCGAGCAGGAACCAGGCGCCCGCCACGACGAACAGCGGCGCGGTGGTCGCGAGGAAGGTGGCGTTGGCCACCGTGGTCGCCAGGATGGCGAGGTGCCAGAAGAACAGGTCGCCCGCGAACAACAGGCCCGACAGCCAGACGCTGCGATTGCGCCATGCGTCCGGCCGCAGATTACCCCGTTCGGTCAGCGCCCAGAGCGCCAGAAACGGCAGCGCCAGCGCGGTGCGCCAGAATGCGCTGGCAAAGGGGCCGACATCGGCCATCCTGACGAAAAGCGGCGACGCCCCCATCGCGACCGCGCCCAGTACCAGCGCCGCAAGGGCGATGCCTTCGCGTCGGCGGTCGGCGAGTGAGGTTGCGGGGAGGGACATGGGACGGCCGGTTTCCGTTCCGGAGAGCTTTTATGGTTCCGCCGGGGTCAAGTCACCCCGCAGCGGGAGGCGACGGATCCGGCCGCATGGCAATCCGTCCCGGACGGCCTTATCTTGCGGGAAATCGCCATCACGAGGTGCCAAATGGACGATCAGACCCGCCTTGAACTTGAAGCGGCGGCTTTCCGCCGCCTGGTGTCGCATTTGCGCGAGCACACCGAGGTCCAGAATATCGACCTGATGAATCTGGCCGGCTTCTGCCGCAACTGCCTCTCCAACTGGATGAAGGAGGCTGCCGATCAAAAGGGCATCCCGCTGTCGAAGGACCAGAGCCGCGAGGCCGTCTACGGCATGCCCTACGAGGAATGGCGCGCCAAATACCAGAAAGAGGCCTCTCCGGAGCAGAAAGCGGCGTTCGAAAAGTCCCACCGCCATTGATCGCGCCGCGGGCAGGCCGTGCCGGACTTTTGACCTTTTCGAATCGCGGGACCGTGCCTAGATTCGATGCATCGTTAACAACCGAAAGGAGGTGATCCAGTGTCTCATTGTCTATCGCCGTATGCGCGGAAGCTTGCGAACTGGTCCCTCGGCTCGTTCGAGGACGCGACTGCCTGATAAGGCAGACACGACCAGTCCGAGATCCGGGCTGCGGTTTGACAATGGAAGGGCCGTCCGCGAGGGCGGCCCTTCTTTCATGACAGGGCGGGGCAGAACACCATTCTGCGCCATGCAATTCTGCAGAGCATCTGTCATCTTCTTGCGTGGTCGGCATTTTTATTGATGCAAACGGTCCGGTTTTTTGCGATGCAGCAGCCGTCTCAACGTGGACTGCGGCAAGGGCAATGAGCGCACTCAACCGGGAACAGGTTCTCTCGGTCCGGCACTGGACCGACACGCTGTTCAGCTTCACCACCACCCGCGATCCGGGGTTCCGGTTCCAGAGCGGTCAATTCGCGATGATGGGGCTCGAGGTCGAGGGCCGGCCGCTGCTGCGCGCCTATTCCATGGCGAGCGCTCATTACGAGGACAATCTCGAATTCTTCAGCATCAAGGTGCCGGACGGCCCGCTGACCTCCCGCCTGCAGCAGATACGGGAAGGCGATACGATCCTGGTCGGGCGCAAGCCCACCGGCACGCTGATCCTGGGCAATCTGCTGCCGGGATCGCGGCTCCTCCTCCTGTCCACCGGCACCGGGCTCGCCCCGTTCGTCAGCCTGGTCAAGGATCCGGAAGTCTACGAGCGCTACGACAGCATCGTGCTGGTCCATGGCTGCCGTCAGGTCTCGGAACTCGCCTATGGTGAGGATGTCGTCGCGCGGCTGCGGAATGACGAGATCTTCGGCGAACTGCTGGACGGCAAGCTTCACTATTATCCGACCGTCACCCGCGAGCCGTTCCGCAACCGCGGCCGCATCACCGACCTGATCTCGAGCGGCAAGCTGTTCGACGACATTGGCCAATTGTCGCTCTCGGTCGAGACCGATCGCGTGATGCTGTGCGGCAGCCCGGGGATGCTGGAAGACCTTCGCAACATGTTCGAAGGCTCGGGCTTCTCCGAAGGCAGCCACAGCGAGCCCGGCCATTTCGTGGTCGAGAAGGCTTTCGTCGAGCGATAACGCCGATTGCCGTTCCGGTGCGACGCCTTGCGTCGCCCGGCATCTCCGCGACAAAAAAGCCGGATTGATTCAGGTCAGCGCGTCATATTTGCTCAGGTAGCATGTGGTCCGATTATCGACCCGCACCTGAAAGCCGCTCATGTCCATTTTCGGATTGCACCGCGCGTTTACGCCGGCATCGATCGCGATCGTCGGCGCAAGTCCGAAAGCGTCTTCGCTGGGCGGCGCGGTCTATGCCAACGCGATGGCCGCCGGGTTTCGCGGTCGCATCGATCCGGTCAATCCGAGATATGACGAGATCGGCGGCCGGCGGGCGTTCGCCTCAATCGACAAGCTCGATGCCGTACCGGATCTGGTGGTCGTCGCGACACCCGCACCGAGCGTGCCGGCCATCATCGAGGCGGCTGCGGCGCGCGGCGTTGGAGCGGCGATTGTGCTGAGCGCCGGACTCGGCCACGGCAAAGGCTCGCTTTCAGAGAGCATGCATGCCGCGGCGCGCGCGACCGGTTTGCGCATCATCGGGCCGAATTGTCTCGGCGTGATCGCACCGCATGCGGCGCTGAATGCGAGCTTTGCCGCCGTGATGCCGGACGCCGGTGGCATTGCGGTGATCTCGCAATCCGGCGCCATCGCCGCCGCCATGGCGGAATGGGGCATGCGCCAGGCGATCGGCTTCTCGGCGGTCGTGTCGGTCGGCGACCAGATCGATGTCGATGTCGGCGACCTGCTCGATTATTTCGCGCTCGACCGGCAGACGCAGGCGATCCTGCTCTACGTCGAGTCCATCAAGGAGAGCCGGAAATTCATGTCGGCTGCGCGGGCGGCTGCGCGCGTGAAGCCGGTGGTGGTGATCAAGTCCGGCCGTCACGACGAGGGCAAGCGCGCGGCGGCGACGCACACCGGCGCGTTGGCCGGGTCCGATGCCGTGTATGACGCTGCCTTTCGCCGTGCCGGACTGTTGCGCGTCCAGGACATGGACGAGTTGTTTGCGGCGGCGCAGACGCTGGCTTATTGCCGCGCCGTTGCGGGCAATCGCCTCGCCATTCTCACCAATGGTGGCGGCTTCGGGGTACTTGCGGTCGACAGTCTTGTCGACCAGGGCTATGCGCCGGCGGAACTTTCAGCCGACACCGTGGTGCGCCTGAACGCAGTGCTGCCGCCGCTCTGGTCGCACGCCAATCCGGTCGACATCATCGGCGATGCCGATGCCGGCCGCTTCACGCAGGCGCTGGAGGCGCTGCTCGACGATCCGGACAACGACGCGATCCTTGTGCTCGATGTGCAGACCGCGCTGGCGTCATCGCTCGACACGGCGAAAGCCGTCAGCGGCGTCATCGTGGCGCAGCGTTCCCGCCGGGTGAACGTGAAGCCGGTGCTGACCTCATGGATCGGCGCGGCGGAAGAGGTCGCGACGGTGTTTCGCGAAGCGCGCGTGCCGCATTACGCGACCGAGGTGGAAGCGGTGCGCGCCTTTGCGCATCTCGCGCGGCGCGGCGACTTGCTGCAATCGCTGATGAACCCGCCGGCCGCCGCGCCCGACGACTTCGCCGGAGATGACAAGGCTGTGCGCGCGATCGTGGAAGACGCACGGCGCGAGGGACGCAATTGGCTCGATCCGCTCGAGACCGACGCCGTGCTGACAGCGTATGACATCCCGTCGGTTCCGCTCCGCAGCGCCGGAAACCCGGATGCGGCGGCAGAAGCCGCGCGCCAATTCATTGCCCAGGGTCAGCCGGTCGCGTTGAAGATTCTGTCGCGCGATATTCAGCACAAGTCCGACGTTGACGGCGTGAGGCTCAATCTCACAACCGAGGCGGATGTGCGTGCGGCGGCACAGGCCGTCATCGCCAATGCGCGGCGGCTGCGGCCGAAGGCCCGCATCGACGGCGTGATCGTGCAGCCGATGATTACGCGGCCGCGGGCGCGCGAACTGATTGCCGGGCTCGCCCGCGATCCGATCTTCGGCTCAGTCATCGTGTTCGGCCACGGCGGTGTGGCGGTCGAGATCGTCAAGGATAAGGCCATCGCGCTGCCGCCGCTCGACCAGACGCGCGCGCTCGACCTGATCGCGCGAACCCGGATTTCGCGCCTGATCGATGGCTATCGCAACGTCCCGGCGGCGCGGCGCGACGAGGTGGCGCGGGTTCTGGTCCGGCTGTCGCAGCTTGCCGCGGATGTCCCCGAAATCCTCGAGATCGATATCAATCCGCTGCTGGCCGACGACAGCGGCGTGGTGGCGCTGGATGCCAGGATTTCGATCGCCGCTGCGCCTGTGGGCGCCCGGCGGCATGCGCATTTCGCGATCCGGCCTTATCCGCGCGAATGGGAGCGAACGCTGACCTTGCGCGAGGGCCGGCAGGTGCAGGTGCGTCCGGTGCGCCCCGACGACGAGGGCCTGTATGAGGCGTTCTTCCGCCATGTCAGCGCCGACGACATGCGGCTGCGGTTCTTCGGCCTGGTCAAGGATATCGGCCCCGCGTTCATCGCCCGGCTGACGCAGATCGATTACGGACGCTCGATCGCGCTGCTGGCGCTCGACGACCATTCCGGCGCATTGCTTGGCGTGGTCCGGCTGCATTGCGATCCCGATCATCGCACCGGCGAATACGCGATCCTCGTTCGCTCCGACTGCAAGGGCATTGGGCTCGGCTGGGCGCTGATGGAACTCATCATCGACTATGCGCGCAAGGAAGGGCTGGCCAGCATCCACGGTCAGGTCCTGCGCGATAACACAACGATGCTGTCCATGTGCCGCGACCTCGGCTTCGATGTTGTAGAGGATCGCGACGACCCCGGTCTCATCGCGGTCTCGCTCGATCTTGGGGCGGCGGGCTCGTAGCGCTCTCCGCGAGCCGCGATGCCGGTCCGGCGATATAAAAAAAGACATATCCGTAACAACCTGACTGCGTGAAGCGGCGACACATTGTCGGCGGAATTTTCGCTCATCAGAAAGCGGGGGCATTTCTGAGCATTGCGACGGACGAACGATTTCGTTGCCATCGCTCGACCTTTGCAGCGGCAGAACGCCGCCGGAGCCCGGATGTCGTCTCTCAATATCGCGTCGCCGCTGCGTGATGGCGTGCAGCGTCTCGAAATCACAACGCGTGTTACGCTCGGCGTGCTCGCGCTCGCCAGCGGCGTCTATACCTATCTCGGCGTCCGCGATCTCCTGAACGGCAACGCGACGATCGTGTTCTTCGCTGCCGTGATCTATTCGGTGGCGGTCTCGATCGGCATCTACGCGTTCTGGACCTTCCTGCTGCGGTTCCTGCCGCACGTCACGGAAAGCCGGTCTCGCGGCCTCCTGTTCGGCTGCATGGGACTTGGCTCGCTGATGATCATCGCGATGTCGGCCTGGCTGAATGCGTCGGCGCTCGCGGGCGCCGCAGCGATCCAGCAGCATCTTGCCGTGTCGGTGCAGGCCTATACCCGCGATCTCGATCGCGCGCATTCCAACGTGCTGGCGGTGCAGAGCCTCGTGCCAGACATCCAGATGGCGGCGACGCGCTTCAACCGGCTGGCGGAGGCCGAGCGTGCCGGTTCGCTGACCGGCACCGCCGGATCCGGGACCGTGGTGCAGCTTCTGACGCAGATGTCGACGCAGCTTGACAACCTCTCGAAAGAGGTGACGGCTTCGGCCGATCGCGCCAAGACGCTGTACGAGCAGGGCGGCAAGCATCTCGCGAAGATGCGGGAACTGATTTCCTCGCGCGGCCCGATCAACGACCGCAGCGATGCGTTCGGGTCCGAGGCCATGTCGCTGATGGGCGTGATCGCAGCCTTGCAGCAGACCTCGGTTGCGCCGGCGGTGAAGCGCGCCGCCGATGGCCTGGCCGCGGGCTTCATCGCGCCGGCGGCGGCCGGTCGCGGCGATCTCGGCGAGCGGCAGACCAGCGTGGTCGGCCGCGTTGAAAGTGCGGTGGCGGCGCAATCGGCGGCTCTGTCGGCTGCTGCGTCGAAAATCGTCGATGTGCCGCAGGTCGAGCCGGCGCGCTTCCAGCCGCTGTCCACAGCGGAGGCGGTGCTGCGCTATGCCGGCGACTTCATACCGAGCTGGGCCGGCGCGATCTCGATCGACCTGATGCCGGCGGTGCTGGTGCTGATCTTCTGCGTTGTGCATGCCTCGATCCGCCGCGAGGGCCAGACCGAGCCGGGCGCCGCCACCATGTCGGCGGCGGATATCATCACGGCGCTCCGATTGGCGCGGGAGGTGGAAACCGCGAGTGCGGCCGCGAAGCTTCCGCCGGCTCCGGCGCCGTCCGTAGCACCGGCCGCTGCCGCGCTCGCTCCAGATGAGAATGTCACCGCCTTGTCCACGGCGCGGGCCGGCAAAAAGGACTAGCGGCGATGTCGGACGCCTCGTCCATTCGCGGCCGGGTCGCGCATTGGCTGCAGGATCGTCCGGACGATCATGTGCTGCGCTGGCTGTTCGCGATCATGGTGACCGCAACCATCGCCGTGATTGCGCTTGACTATGCCGAGATGCTGCAGGCGCCGGAGCGCAGCGTTCAGCGTTCGCCGGGACTCATGACCGAAACCGACAAGCCGTCGGCAGAGCCGCTGCCGTCGCGACGCGGCGGCGAGCGGCGGCCGGGCATCCTGCGCACCTCCGACAAGGCGCTCGGTGCGCCCATCAGTTTCGAGCTTGCGGGCGACGGCCGCCTGATCGCAACCGGCACCATCGTCCCGGGGGCGTCGGATAGCTTCGCCGCCGAGATCGAGAAGCGCGGCGACTACGTGAAGACGGTGGTGCTGCATTCGCCGGGCGGCTCGGTGCAGGACGCGCTGAAGATCGGCCGGCTGATCCGGGAGCGGAAATACAATACCGAGGTGCTCGATGCGCGCTATTGCGCCTCGTCCTGTCCGCTTGTCTTCGCGGGCGGGGTCGAGCGCATCGCCGGTCCGAAAGCGGCGATCGGCGTTCACCAGGTGTCGGCGCTGACGAGTGCGGCGAGCGCCACCATGGCCGATGGCATGAGCAGCGCACAGCGGGTTTCGGCCGAAGTGCAGCGCTATCTGCGCGACATGGGGGTGGACAGCCAGGTCTGGGTCCATGCCATGGAAACGCCGGCGAACGAGCTGTTCTATTTCAAGCCTGACGAATTGCTGACGCTGAAGCTCGCGACGCCGCGCGCATCCTGACTATCAGCAAGACCGATCTGTCCGCGCCAGCAATTTTCATGAGCGCGGGATGGACGCGCGGGCTACATTGCGGCTCCGATATCAAATCGATGGTGCGCGATGCCCTGGCCGGACCGCCGTTTCACCGAGTTGTTGAAGATCGAGCATCCGATCGTGCTCGCGCCGATGGCGGGCGCGATCGATCATGAGATCGCGGCGGAAGTCGCGGAGGCGGGCGGGCTCGGCTCGATCCCGTGTGCGATGCTCGATCTGAACCAGATTCGCGATCAGGTCGCGAAGTATCGCGCGCGTACGGCGCGCCCGCTCAATCTGAATTTCTTCTGTCACGCCGCGCCGGAACTCAGCAATGCCCGCGAAGCCGCCTGGCGCGAGCGGCTTGCACCCTATTATCGTGAGCTCAAGATCGATCCGGCGGCGCCGGTGCCGAACAGCAATCGGCGTCCGTTCGATCAGGCGATCTGCGACCTCGTCCTCGATTTGAAGCCGGAGGTGGCGAGCTTCCATTTCGGGCTGCCCGAGCCTTCCCTGTTCGAACAGGTGAAGCGGGCCGGCATCGTCACCTTGAGCTCCGCGACCACGGTGGCGGAAGCCCGCTGGCTCGAGCAGCGCGGCGTCGATGCGATCATCGCGCAGGGCAACGAGGCGGGCGGCCATCGCGGCATTTTCCTCGGCGACGATATCGTCACCCAGCCCGGCACCTTCGCGCTGGTGCCGCAAATTGCCGATGCGGTGACGGTGCCGGCAATCGCCGCGGGCGCTATCACGGACGCACGCGGCATCGCCGCCGCCTTCATGCTGGGCGCATCCGCGGTGCAGATCGGCACCGCCTTTCTCTTCTGTCCGGAATCGAAGATCTCGGCGCCGTATCGCGCTGCGCTGAAAGCGGCGCGCGACGACGGTACCGCGCTGACCAATCTGATGACCGGCCGGCCGGCGCGAGGGCTGATGAACCGGCTGATGCGCGACCTTGGTCCGATCTCCGAGGCGCCGGCCTTTCCACTCGCGGCCGGGGCCATCGCGCCGCTGCGTGCCAAGGCCGAGGCCGCGGGTTCCGCCGAGTTCACGCCGCTCTGGTCCGGTCAGGCTGCGGCGCTCGGCGTCGAGATGCCCGCACGGGCGCTGATGGCGAGGCTTACGGAACAGGCGCAGGCGCTGCTGCGCTGAGCGCAACACAACCCTGAGAAATCAATCGCATTGTTCGCGCCTGTGGATGACGGGCGCAGCGGCAATGCGTGCTTGACCCCACGTCCCCCGCTTCCGACAACACTGTCCGGTACCAAAAGGAGAAACGTTGTAATGCCCGCGTCCGCCGCCGCCGAGAATGAAGACGCATCTTTCCGCTTCGCCAAGGATCAGCTCAAGGCTTTCGTCGAGCGGATCGAAAAGCTGGAAGAAGAGAAGAAGGCGATTTCGGACGATATCCGCGACGTCTATGCAGAATCCAAGGCCAATGGCTTCGACGTGAAGGCGCTTCGCCAGATCATCAAGCTGCGAAAGCAGGAGCCGACCGAGCGCGAGGAACAGGAGGCGATCCTGGAGACCTACATGCACGCGCTCGGCATGCTGAAGGCCTAGCGAACGTTCTCAGGCCTCCTCCTGAGACCCGCCAAAGGCTAAGTCTCGAAGGATGAGGTCGGAGGTTTCTCCGTGAATCGGTCCGGCTGTTACCGCAGTTGCGCGGTGCGCGGCATGAACGTCGCGGTCGCGAGGAACTCGATCGCGCGGCCTTCGAAGCGGACATACGACAGGTTGCCCTGCGGCTCGGCGGTGAAGGCCATCACCACCATGCTGTTCGGCGTCCGCAACAGCGGCTGCAGGCCGCGGAAATCGGTGGCACCATAGAGCGTCGTGGTCATGAAGCGCGCGACGCTCGGCGTCAGGATCAGCGCCCGCATCCACGGGCCTTCGAAGCGATGCGCAACCGATGCAAGCTTCTTGCTCACCGGCGGCGCGGAATGCACGACGGTCGGTGTATCGCGGAGGCCCTTGGAAGCGACGGTGGTGTTCGGCGCGAGCGAGGCCGAGCGGACCGCCTGCGTCGCGGGTCTGGCGCGCTGCGGAGCGGCTTCGGGCTCGATATCGCGGGCATAGGACAACAGCGAGTCGCCGGGCTTGCCTTCGCCGTAGCCGGGCGGCGCAGCGAATGGTCCGATGCTGCCGGTCGAGGCCTCAGACGGCGCGTCCGGCCGTCCGGACCAATAGCCACGCGAGAGAATGATGTCGTTCGGCGTGTTCGCCGCCAGCGCGAAGGTGCCCGGAATCGGCGCCGGCGGGCGCGGTGGGTCGAACTCGGACGAGGCGACCTGAAGCGGAGCCGGGGCGGCGGCCGGTCGTGCTTTCGGCAGCGGGGCTGCAAAGGCAGCCGTCGCCGGGGTCGGTTTTCCGGCCGGTACGGGAACGAGCTGCTGAGCCGCTGCAACCACAGTCTCGCGCCCGCGCGAGGCGGCAGAGGCGACCTGCGTCGGCGCGGCTGCAGGCTCGGCGGCCTCCGGGGTGTCCTCGTCCTCGGTCGGCTTCGGCTTGAGGCCGAATAGGCGGGCAAGCGGATTGGCCGATGCGATGCGCGGCGAATCCGAGCCCCGCTTGGCCAGATCGGCCTGCGCCACCGCAAAGCCCGCCAGCGGCTTGCCGTCGAGCGGGAGATGCACGGTGCGGCCGTCCGGGAAGACCTTTGCCAACTGGTCGCGGGTCATGCGCGGCCAGTGCCGCACGCTGCCGACATCCATGTGCACGAAAGGCGAGCCTGAGGTCGGATAGAAACCAACGCCCCCGCGTTGGAGCCTCAGGCCCGCTTCGCGCACACGGTCGAGCGGCACCCCAGGGATAAAGAAGTCCAT
>CAZXJZ010000095.1:0-16643 GCA_964641065.1 uncultured Hyphomicrobiales bacterium
ATCGGCAATCCGTTCTTCCAGGCGCGGTCGGCCTATGACCGGCGTCACGACGGCACCGGACTTGGGCTCTCGATCGTGAAGGGACTGGTGTCGCTTCACGGTGGCGACATGCGGGTGCGAAGCGAACTCGGAAAGGGAACGGCCATATCGATACATCTTCCGCTCGATTGCGAGACGACGGCAGCGCCGCGCAGGAAAGCAGGCGTTCCGACACCGCTGGTTCAGCCCCGCAAGCAGAACGAAGAGATCGAAGACCTGCAGGTGCGCAAAAGTGCGTAAGGCGTCACGAAAAGGCGCTTCAATGGCGCTCGAACCGGCGCAACAGCCCACGGTGCATGGCTGGCGCAAGGATGCGATCGCGGCCGTACTTGCGGCGCTGGCGCTGTCGGTCGTGATTGCGAATGCGGCTTTCCTGCAGACCGGACGGCATCCGGCACCATTGTTTGCGGACAAGCCCACGGCGGCAACCTCCGCTCCAAACTCGATACGCGTCGTCGGGCAGGAGCTGACCGGTCCGCCGCCTCAGGCGGTTCTCCCGAAGAGCCGGCCAGCGGGAAGCGAGCCGGCGAAGACGGAACCGTCGAAGACCGACGCGCCGAAGGCCGAGATGGCCAGGGTCGAGGCGGAGAGGGCAGCCGAACAGCCTTCGGCGCCAAGGCCGCGCAACGAGGTGGTTGCCGACATCCAGCGTGAACTCAGCCGCCGTGGATTTTACGACGGTGCACCTGACGGTGTGTTCGGTCCAAAGACGAATGCAGCCATGCGCGACTTCGAGCAGGCGTCGGGCTTGCGGCCCGGCGGCGAACCGAACGAGGTCTTTCTGCGGGCGGTTAGCCGGTCGCAGGCCAAGGCCGGGCCGCCGCAGCGCACGGCTGCGGCGCAGCCGGTCGCCACCGATCCGATCGCCGAACTGATCGCGCCGTCGTCGAAGCGCATATTTGCAGTCCAGCGAGCGTTGACCGATTACGGCTACGGCCAGTTCAAGCCGAATGGCACCTACGGGCCTGAAACCAAAGCGGCGATCGAGCAGTTCGAGCGCGCACGCAAGCTGCCGGTGACCGGTCAGATTTCGCCGAAGCTGATGCGCGAATTGTCGGTTGTCACCGGCCGCGAGCTTGATTAGCTCACGGGTGCCGCGCGCGGATCGCCGCGAGAGGCACCTCGAGATACGGCATTTGCTCCCATGCGGCTGAAATCGGCGATCTGGGTATCGGCCTATCTCCGGCGCTGTATGGTCGAGGGTGCCTACGCCGTGGTCCGGCGGCGCGGCGCGGAGGAGGCGGGTGCGATCTTCGTGAAGATCGACCGGCTTGACGGGACCGCGGACCTGTATGGCCCTGCACCGCAGAGCGAATTCGACGAGGCGCGTCCGGGTGACCGCGCTTTCATCGCATGCCTGAAGGCCCAGCCGCGTCCTTACGACGAGATCGAGAAATACGTCTTGCGTCAGGTCGATTTCGATCCGGACATCTGGATCGTCGAGGTCGAGGACCGGCAGGGCCGGAATTTCCTCGACCGCGTGGTCGTCTGAGCGTCAGTCCAAGGTTCTGACTTCGCTATCCGCCCGAGTTTTCGCGGCGGGATGGCTCCTGAGCGGCCGGATAGTCCAGGATCCGGCGTGGCTCCTGTGTCCCGCTCCGGCGCGTTGCCGGCGCTGCATCATCCCAATGCGCGCGGCGATGCAGAAGGCTTCTTGCCTCCAGCCGGTCGGCCGCCCGCCAGATCGCCACGAGATGCAGCGCCGATGACAGCGGCAGATCGAGGAACAGATCGGAGAGTTCGAACACCCGCTCGACCGACTGGCCAATCGCCGGATTGAGCGACATCAGGATTCGCTGGAACACGTCCGTCGGCATCGCCAGCGCCTTGGCTGAGACGACGAAAGGCTGGCCAAGCGGATCGGTCACAATCCGGCGCGACAGCGCGCGCGATACGCCCAGTCCCTGCTGCAGCAGCGTGGTGAATTCCTGCGCGCGCCCGGCAAGCGCGGCTTGCTCGAGGTAGCGGATGATGTTGGTTTCCTGCGCCAGCGCGACGTCCTGTTCGGCGACATGCACCAGATTCATAAGGATCAACGCGCGCTCCTCCGAGTTGGCGGAGAAGAATGCCTCTCTCTGGCCGATGAAGTCGGTCGCGGCCGGAATCGCGGGAGCCGTCGCCGGCATCGACCGGGACGGGTGCTGGCTCTGCGCCACGGGCTCGAAAATTCCGAGATCGTCATCCAGAGCCGTTCCGGCGCCGAACAATTCAATGCTGCCAGGCGCCGCCACTTCGCCACCGCCGTGTCCAAGCTCGGCGAGCCGCGCGAGCACGGCCGCTGGCGTGCGCGGATGTTTTCTCAGCCGTGACGCAACCGCGGCGCGCGTCGAATCGTCCACCACATCGATCAGTCTCAGCGCCAGTTCCGAGAAGTGCTGGTCTTCGTGGGGCGTGTGAGTTGATTTCTGAATGTAGAGGTCGGTCAGGACCCGCAGCAGGGTCGGGCGGATATCGACGCCGGTCCGGTCCGCCAGTCCGGCAAGGCCGGTCATGCCGTCGAGATTATTGAGTGTGAGACGTTGCACGTGATGCCATCCGATACTGATACGGCTTAACTCTAGTCACGTGCTCGTTAGCAGAGCGTTAACCATGACCGTCTCTTAATCGCGACGAGACCGGCGCGTCGCTGCCGGTGGGGGTGGGGCAAGCTCATGGGCGTTGTGATCGTCTTTCCGGCCGACAAGGCGGCTCTCCGGGCGCGTGGCGCAGGCTCGCCGGAGCAAGTGTGCGAAGTGGTGATTCTTCCGGTCATCCGTATCGACCGGTATGAAGACATGCCGGTGCTGAGGCCCGCCAGGGGCGGAATGCAGGGCAGCAAGCGGCGCAAGCGGGCATCGCGGTCGTGAAGCTGCACAAGACCCGCATCATGTTGTGTCTTCCGCTGATCGGTTGCTTCAACACCGATCTCGGTCGCGTGCGGCCGTCGCTGCGGGCGGACGATATCCACCGCTGGATGGGGCCGGCCGTGACCCAGCGCTATGGCGAGGCGCAGTCGGCTTTCCCCCTTACCGACGAAGAGCGCAGCTTGCGCGACCAGGCCTATCCGCTGATCGAGCCGCCCTACGAACGGCAGCGCTGGTACAGCGTGCTCAACGAGTATGGCTTTTCCGGCATGTTCCTGGACGCGTGGTGGTACTATGACCAGACCGCGTATTCGGCTGCGATGTTCGCCGATCCCGCACGCTCGACCGAGACATATTATGCGCGGCTGTTGCAGGACATCCGCAACGACATTGTTCGCATTGGGCCGTTCGCGATGATGGCGCGGCAGGTTTCGGACATGGATGTCAAGCGCGACAAGGGGCTGCGCTATGTGACCAATCTGAGCCCGCGCGAACATGGCAATGCTGTCGCCCGCATGGCGGAGAATTCGCTGATCGCGCGGTGGGTGCATCAGTCGCTGATGGAGCGCACCTACGCGTACAATTTCGCGCTGGAGAAGCTCGTGATCGTCGCGCCGTCGCCGCAGGCAGCGGAGGTGGAGCGGCAGCTCAACCACATGCGCGCGATGATCACCGAAGCCGCACTGGTTCCGCGCGGCTCATCCGGGCCGTGGGTCACGCAGGCGAGCGGGCCGCTGGTTACGAAATAGCGCTTTCAATCAACCGGCTGCGGCTCGCATTTCGCTCCGGCCAATGCGTTGAGCGCGGCCGGCATCATGCCGATTTCGGACGCGAGTGCGCGTAGGACGATCAACCCGGCCCGGCTTGGGGATTCGACGATCAGGCGGTCCGCGGCGGCGACGTCCTCGTCGTCTGGAAGCTGGGCCTTCTGCGCGGCCGTCATCAGGTCGAGCTCGATCGAACGGCGTCCGGCGGCGCGATCGTTGATCGCGTAATAGGCGACATCCTTGTCAGTATAGAAGGTCACCGAGGTATAGGCCGGGCTGACCGGCACCGTCAGCTTGAGTGGCGCCTCGTTCAGATCGTAGCGGCAGACCGCTGCCGCGAACGCCGGGTCCATCAGCGGGATCACGGATTTTCCCGCGCTCGGAGCGGGGAGGGGCACCACGCTGTTGACCGGCGCCATGGCGGAGATCCTCGCATAGGCATTCTGGGTTGCGGTGCTTGGCAGATACAGGATCGTGGCGAAATGCACGATGCCGCCGAGCAGGAGGCCGCTTGCGAGCCACAGCAACCAGCGCGTCATGATGGCCGCCTCACGTGCATGACTGCACCTTCACGGACGGCATCGGCGTTTCGCGTCCGGTACGCGATGCCACCCCGATCGGCGAGTCGTAGAAGCGCATCACAAGCATGTAGCGCTCGGCGCCACCGGTCGGCAGCCAGTTTCCGGCGCGTGCGCGTGGCGCGACCGAAATCTCGATCGCGCCATCGGATTTGCGGACCACTTCCTGGCTCGAAAAACCGTGCCGCTTCAGCGAATTGCCGATCAACTGACCTTCGGGATCGTAAACCGTCAAAGTCCAGAAGCGCGCCTGCGGCGTGATCCCCGAGACCAGCACATCGCACCGGCCGTCCAGCGCAACGCCGTCGTCGTCCTTGGTCGCGACGAACGCAACGCCGTCGCCGGCGCCCATCGGCAATTCACCGCTTCGCGCAACCAGCGCGCGCGCATAGGGATCGATATCGGGCGTCCCGGTGCGCGGCCATGCTGTCCAGGCGCCGACCTTGAACGCGCCGAATGGCGTTCCCTCGTGCAGGGCGAACAAGGCGGTGCCGAGGCCGACGGATGCAGCGACTGCGAATGCCAGAAGCAATCCGATGAGCAACCGCACGGGTAATCCAGGCTAGGGATGAATACAGGTCAGCGATATGAAATTGCGGGGGCGGCTTGTCAATTGCCGCGCACGACCCGTCCACGGCCGTCGGTCGCGGCGACGACGCCGTCGCTGCGGTCCCCGACGGGCGGCGTCGGAGCCTCGACCGTGCGGTCTGCGGTTGCCGGGGGCGCAAGCGACCGCGTGGCTTCTTCCAGCGCGCGCTCGATACGGACCAGGATTTCGGCGCCTTTCTTCGTCAGCAGAATTGGCCGCGGAATTTCGTCGCCAGGCCTCGCGCCGGGCACGGCTGCCACAGCGGGGCCGATCGGAGCAGGCGAAGGATCGACGCCCGGCATGGTCTTCAATTCGATGCCCTGATGGGCATAGGCCATGATCTTTTTCCAGGTCATGGCAGGAAGCGATCCCCCGGTCATCCGATTGGTTGGCGCATAATCGTCGTTACCAAACCAGACAGCCGCGACCATGTTGCCGGTATAGCCCGCAAACCAGGCGTCGCGATACGCGTTGGTCGTGCCGGTCTTGCCGGCTGCCTTGACGCCGTCGAGAATGGCGCGCCGACCGGTTCCGGCCTCGACCGCCTGCGTGAGGATCATGTTGATGTCTGCGGCGACCTGCGCCGGCATCACGCGGCGCGGCTTCGGGCCGTCGCGATCGAAGCGCCAGATCAGCTCACCGGTGGCGCTGCGGACTTCGAGAATGGCGTGCGGGGTGACGGCCATGCCGCCATTCGGGAAGGTTGCAAACGCCGCGGCGTGGTCGAACACCGTGACCTCGCCGGCGCCGATCGGCAGTGACGGCGTGTCAGCAAGCGGTGTTCGCAGTCCCATGCTCTTGGCCAGCGCGACGATCTTGTTGCGGCCGGTGCGCGGACTGCCATTACCGATCGTGATCGAGAGCCTGACCGGAATGGTGTTGACCGAGCGAACGAGCGCCGTTGTCAGGGTTTGCGATCCCGAATAGCCGCCGGAATAGTTTCCCGGGCACCAGTTGCCGATGCAGATCGGACCGTCCACCACCACGGTGCTTGGTTTCAGCCCATGAATGAAGGCTGCCGCATAGACGTAGGGCTTGAACGACGAGCCGGGCTGACGCAGCGCATCGGTGGCGCGGTTGAACTGGCTCTCGCTGTAATCGCGGCCGCCGACGAGTGCGCGCAGCGTGCCGTCATTCTCGAACACCGCGGTGGCCGCCTGCCTGGCACCATATTGGCGCCCGTAATCGCGAAGCGTTTCCTCGACCGCCTGCTCGGACTGGCGCTGCAGATTAACGTCGAGGCCGGTGCGGACGATGAAGACGCGCTCCTGCACGGACTTCGGCAGTTTGTCGACGAGCTTCTTCATTTCGTCGAAGGCGTAGTCGAGATAGTAGTTCGGCTGACGTTCGTCGCGACGGTCGACCGCACTGGCGGGATTGCGACGCGCGCCGAAGACCTGGCCCTCCGTCATCATCCCCGCCTCGATCAGGTTGTCGAGCACGGTGTTGGCGCGGGCGCGGGCGGCCGGCAGATTGATATGCGGGGCATATCGCGTCGGCGCCTTGAACAGACCTGCGAGCATCGCGGATTCGGCAAGGGTCACGTCGCGCGCCGACTTGTTGAAGTAATATTGCGCGGCTGCGTCGACGCCGAATGCACCGCCGCCGAGATAGGCGCGGTCGAGATAGAGCTTGAGGATCTGGTTCTTGGTCAGCCGGGTCTCCAGCCAGAGCGCGAGAAAGGCTTCCTTCACCTTGCGCTCGAGCGTGCGCTCGTTGCTGAGGACCAGGTTCTTGGCCAGCTGCTGCGTGAGGGAGGAGCCGCCCTGGACCACGCCGCCGGCCTGCGCATTGACGACGAGCGCGCGCAATGTGCCCGGAATATCGATGCCGAAATGCTCGTAGAAGCGCCGGTCCTCGGTGGCCAGCGTCGCCTTGACCAGATGATCCGGAAACTCCTCCACCGGGATCGAGTCGTTATGCTTGATCCCGCGCGCGCCGACCTCGTTGCCGTAGCGATCGAGGAACTGCACCGCGAGTTCGCTCTTCTTCAGCCAGTCCTCGTCGGAGGTCTCGTAGAAGGCCGGCAGCGCCAGCGCGAGCGCCAGCACCAGGCCGACCGTGCCCATGGTCGCCGCTTCCGAGGCCGGCTCGACCAGCGCCCAGCGCTTCCAGCCGGCGACATGGAACCGGTCCATGAAGGTGACGAAGCGCTCGTACAATTCGCGCGACCAGCGCGCCGCATCGAACAGCCCGGAATCGATCCGGGCGTCCAGATCGAGGAAAAACCGGCGCACCGCCTCGCCAAATCCGGGTTTCTGTCGCTCAGCCACGCGGGCGTCCTTGTGCTCAGGCACGGGCGGTTCGGGGAAATGTCCGAAAGACCGCTATATCTAGCCGATCCCGCCTTGCTGTTCCATGCCACCAGAGCCACACAGCATGTCGAAATTACGGATAAGGATAAGATGCGTGCGCCTACTGATTCTTCAAGCTCTACCGCGGGTTGCCGATGATCGCCTGGTCCCCGGCAGGGACGGGGGAGCCGGATTTCGCCGACCCTGCGGTGTCGCCGGTCCCACCCTGTCGGAAACGGCTTAAGATGACGTGCCAGGCCCCGCCGGGGTGCCAGGCCCGCGCCGGCTTGCCCGGACTCGGAACCGCATAATCGCTTTGCCGATCAGGGCTTTGCCGTACAGGATTTGCCGTGAAAGACGACATCCCCTTCTGGAAGCGCAAGACCCTCGAGCAGATGACCGCCCGGGAGTGGGAAAGCCTGTGCGACGGCTGCGGCCGCTGCTGCCTCAACAAGCTGGAGGAGGAGGACACCGGCAGGATCTTCTTCACCGATGTGGCCTGCAAGCTGCTGAACCACGACACCTGCCGCTGCAAGGATTACCGCAACCGGCTGAAGAAGGTGCCCGACTGCGTCGGGCTCACGCCGGCCGAGGTGCGCGAACTCGACTGGCTGCCGCCGACCTGCGCCTACGACCGGCTGGCCAAGGGCAAGGACCTGTATTGGTGGCATCCGCTGGTCTCGGGCGACCCGGACACTGTTCACATCGCCGGCATCTCGGTGCGCGGGCGGGTCGGCGCCTGCGAGAGCCAGGTGCCGGACGACCAGCTCGACAACTGGGTGGTGAGCTGGCCGGGGAAGGTGCCGAGAGGGGCGGGGAAGCCGCCGGCGGCGGATGGGGCGAAGAAGCGGGCGGGGAAGGTGGGGTGACCGTCACGACGCCCAACGCGACTGCGCCGCGCGCCGCTGCGATCAAGTCAGCGTCCAAATAGGGTGATTCAAAAAAGTGGCCGCGCTGAATTTTAGGCGATTGCGCAGCTTAGCGGTGGCCGTGTCTGAAGCGGAGCCGTTGTTGCTCAAAGGCTCTAATTTCGTTGCGACGGATGTCGAGGCTTTGGTTTGAAGCGGGCTTTGCCGCGCGTGTTATCGAGAAACTGTTTCAATCACATCCGGCGACACTGCCTGGCCAAACCGGAACTTGCTAAGGTCGTGCGTCAAAATCCGAATTGAAATTCGATGTCCAATCCGGCCGGGGAACGGCGCCGCCAGAGCGTCGGGGATTCAACTCTTAGCAAATTGCTCGCGTTCTATAAGATCGTATTTTTCGCCAAACCATTCTACGAATTTTTTCGGGTCCAAACCGAGCGAGAAATAACCATCAATTTCGTCAGAGTCCCAGCCTGCGTCGACGGAGCCTATAGAATAGCGGTCGCGAAGCTCTCTATCTACTTCGACGAGCCATTCGTCTCTGGTAGTTTATTGCAGGAAGATAGCCGGTCAATATTTCGAATCCGAGCAGGTCTAGGATTGCCGAAATATTTCGGTGCTTGAATTCGATCGAGCCGTCAGTGCGATTTATCTTTTCGCGCAACGCGCGACGATGCTCAGACTTATTGAAAGGAATATTTCTCGTTTGTTTCTGCAACATTGAGAAATAGTCATCGATTATCAATCGCACTTCGTCTTCCGACCAATCCATGTCTGCGAATTAGCTTCCGCGAATGTGTTATTCAAAGGATACAATAGCATGTGTTCGATTTTGGCGCACGCGCTAGGATGCGTAAATGGGTCGAGAAAGTTCCTTGGACCCTGATACTGGTTCTCCTCACTTCCAAAACTTTCGTGCGCGTACGCTCAGCCCCCTTTGCGCGGGCGTCAGGCGGCTCAGAACGCCTTCGGCAATCCCGCCTGTCGCAGAATGGCGTTGGCGGTGTGGCGGCTTGGAATGCCAACCGGCACGGGAAAATTCCGCTTCGTGATGGGGCTGTGCCAGATTTCATGGCTGCCCTTGCCTTGCCGCACGAAGATGCAGCCCGCCGCGTGCAACAGATCGCGCAACGGCTTGTCGAACTGCGGCGCCATTCAGAGCAAGAGCCCGGGTTCGGGCCGGCGGTTTTCGAAGGAAATCATGCGCTGTTCAGGGCATCAAGCCGCAGCGGGCTCGGCTTCGCGCAGCGCCGTGATTTGGAGGAACAGCGACGCCGGGTCGACGTCCGGATGATTGTCGGGCAACAGGTCGAGTGCCATCGCTGAAATCTTCGCCAGCAATTCGTCGAGTGTCGGTGCGTCGGCGGCGGCGGGAATGTCGTCGCAATGCCCGCTCCACACCGCAGCCTCCTGGTCCCAGGCGGCGGAAATCGTGAAGATGACCGGTTTCGACATGGCGACTCCGTGGCAGGTTCAAGTCATATAGCATGTCCCCGGTTCGCGCGGGAGTGCCCGCGAATGAGGCCGGGCCGACTACCGGAACCCAATCCTTCGCCGCGCGTTTGTTACGGCCAGCCGCTGCGCAGGAACGCCCGCCATGCTCGACGCCATTGCCCGCGTGGACTGGGCAGAGATGTTCATTCCCACGCATTCGCTTGCGGAAATGGTGATCCGCGGCACGCTGATGTATCTTGGCATCTTCCTGATTTTCCGCTTCATCGTCGGGCGGCAGTCGTCCTCGATCGGCATTGCCGATCTCCTGGTCATCGTCATCATCGCCGACGCCGCGCAGAATGCGTTTGCCAAGGAATACAAGTCGATCCCGGAAGGCGTGACGCTGGTGCTCACCATCATCTTCTGGAATTTTGCGCTCGACTGGCTGGCCTATCGCAGCGCGTTCTTTGCCTGGCTCGCCAATCCGCCGCCGCTGCCGCTGGTGAAGGACGGCCGGATGCTGCGGCGGAACATGCGCCAGGAACTGATCACGCCGGACGAATTGATGAGCCAGGCGCGCCAGCAGGGGATTGGCGACCTCGCGCAGGTGAAATCGGCCTGCCTGGAAGGCAACGGCGAGGTCAGCTTCGTGAAGAAGGAGCCGGAGGACGGCGCGACCGGCACGCGCCGCCGCAAGGACGCGGCATAGCTGGCAACCGTGGACATGCGTGCGATCCTTGAAACGACGACGTGAGGAAAATAGTCCTTGACAGCGTGACGCTGGTCGGATAAGGTTTGCGCATCCTCCACATTTGCGTTCGACAAGCCGCTGTTGCGGCACGAACCTGTCGTGAGGTCGGCCCATGCCGCTGTCATCCCACATTCGTCCCGAGCCCAATCCGCCGCTCGACCGCGCCCGCGTGATGCGAGCGCGCGAGATGTATGCGGAGGGCTTCACGGTCTCGCGCATCCTGGCGCATTGCCGGATGTCATACGGTACGCTCTATGCCTGTCTCGACGGCGTGCCGTTTGGCACGCAAGGCGAGCGCATGGACCCGGTGCCGCGCCGACGCGACGTGATGGGCAAGCGGCGGCCCGTGCTGCCGGCCGACGAGGTGTCGCTGGTCAACCGGCTCATCCGCACCGCCGAGCGCCAGGTGCGCGATATCGAGACCCGGCTGTCGGCGCGCGATGCAGCCCCGGTCGAACGCGAGCGTGACGTGCGCATGCTGGTTGGCCTGACGCGGGTGCTGCGCGACCTGCAGGCGCTGCGCAAGCAGAGCGAGGCCGATCGCGGTTCCGCTGCCGCCGACGACGAGGATGAGGACATGCTGCCGGCCGATATCGACGCGATCGCTCGCGAACTGTCGCACAAGATGGAGGCGATGGCGGCCGGCGCGCGCGACACGCCGCCAGACGACACGACATGATCGACCTGCAACACACGGGCCTTGCGCGGCTTTCCGCTTCGCGCCAAGAGACATGTTATGGACGACAAGCCGGGAAAATTGCCGAAGGCGCCCAAGCACCCGAAGGGCAAGGCAAAGGAGCGCCGCGACGCAAAGGTTCCGGCGGCGGCGCCGGCGCGCGCGCTGAGCCATGCCGAAGCGCGCACTGTCGTCATCGGCCTGATGCTGACGATGTTTCTGGGCGCGCTCGATCAAACGATCGTCGCGACCGCGCTGCCCACCATGGGCCGCGCCTTCAACGACATCGAGAATCTGTCCTGGGTGGTGACCGCCTATCTGTTGACGGCCACCGCATCGACGCCGTTATACGGCAAGCTCTCCGACATCTACGGCCGGCGCGCCATCATGCTGACGGCGCTGGTGATTTTCATCGCCGGCTCGGTGGCTTGCGCGATGGCGCCGTCGATGACCGCGCTCATCCTCGCGCGCGCGCTGCAGGGCCTCGGCGGCGGCGGGTTGATGTCGCTGACGCAAACCATCGTCGCCGATATCGTCACCCCGAAGGAGCGCGGCCGCTACCAGGGCTATATCGGCGCAGTGTTCGCCTCGTCTTCGATCGGAGGCCCGGTGCTCGGCGGCGTCCTGACCGAGCATCTGCACTGGTCGCTGATCTTCTGGATCAACCTGCCGCTCGGGCTGGTCGCGCTGGCGCTGACCTCGAGCGTGCTGCGGCGGCTGCCGCTCACCCAGCGCAAGCATGCGCTCGACCTGCCGGGCGCGGCCCTGATGGTGTCGGCCGCGATCGCGCTGATGCTGGCGCTGACCTGGGGCGGCGTGCGCTTCCCCTGGCTGAGCCTGCCGGTGCTCGGATTGTTCGCCGCGTCCGCGCTGTTATGGGCATCCTTCGCCTGGCGGCTCGCCACCGCGGCCGAGCCGTTCCTGCCGCTGACGGTGCTGGCCAATCCGATCGTGCGCACCGCGACGCTGTCCGGCGCCTGCTGCATGGGCGTGCTGGTGGGCCTGACGATCTTCGTGCCGCTTTACTTCGAGACCGTGATCCATCTCTCCGCCAGCCAGTCGGGCCTGGCGCTGATCCCGCTGATGGGCGCCTCGGTGATTTCCGCGACGCTGACCGGCCGCGCGATGGCGCAGGTCGAGCATTACAAGCGCATGGCCTTTGCCGGCTTCGTGGTGGCGATCCTGGGGCTCGGCGCCCTGTCGATCTGGCCGGTGGGGCTGCCGATCCCCGGCATCCTCGCCATTCTCGCGGTGATCGGCTTCGGCACCGGCGCGGTGTTTCCGGTCACCACCGTGTCGATGCAGAATGCGGTCACCGACCGCCACATGGGCATCGCCACCGGCTCGCTCAATTTCTTCCGCTCGCTGACCTCGGCGCTGACGGTGGCGCTGCTGGGCGCGATCGTGCTCGGCGGCATCGGCGCCAGCGGCGGCGTTTCGGTCGAGGCGCTGGCGCGCACCGCGTCCGAGCCGGCGCTGGCCTATGCGTTCCGCTTCGTCTTCCTGGCGGCGATGCTGATCCTGTGCTTCGGGCTCGCCTTCCTGATCGGCATGGAGCAAAAGCCGCTGCGCGGTCCGGCGAAAGAAGCGCCGCCGCCCACCGACGCGCCATCGGCCCCGGTGCAGGATCCGCGGGAAGGGAAGTAACTAGCGCCGGCGGCGCGTCTTCACCGGCACCAACACGGGTGCTGAGCCGGGAAACAGCCAGGCCAGCACGTCGGCCCAGATCGACGCGAGCGACGCAACCGCGAACGCGGCACCGCGCGCTAAGAATTCATGCGCGAAATCGGGAATGCCGAACGGCTTGCCGGACGGCGCGCTCCACCATGGCGAGTGCTCGGCGGGCGCCAGCGGCGGCGCGGTGTCGATGACGGGCATCGGCGCTGTGCCGGATGCTGCGCTTTCAGCTGACGGGCTGGCAGATGCAGGGTTGGGGCGATCGCTCGGCCGATCGTCTGAACGCGGGCTGGTCATTGACGGCTTCTCCGTCGCAAGAATGCGGCCGTGCCTTGCGGCCTTTGGCCTGCCGACAACCCGCAGGCCGGTGTTCCGGTTCCATAGGCCTTACAGGGCAAAAGCCTACGCCGCAAAAGTTATCGAGACGCAAAGGGCGCGCCGTGAAATCCGCGCGCCCCGCTTCATCCTTTTGCAACGACGGCGGGCTGCTCCGGATCCCGGGCGGCCGGGGCAGGGGAAGCGTCCCAGGTGTCCGGCCCGGCCCGGCGCATCGCCCGACCGGTCGGCTTGCCCTGACGCTGTCAGCTTTTCTTGGCCGCGTTGGCGCCTTCGCGCTTGCACTTGGAGCGGAAGGCGCGGCGTTCCTTGCCATGCAGCTTCTGGGCGTCGGCCTTGGTGGAGCATTCCTTCGAGATCGCGCTGCGTTCGGCCTTGGTCGCGGCCTGGCCGGCGCCGCCGGTGAAGGCGAGCGCGCTGACGCCAAGTGCGAAAGATGCAGCGATGAATGCAGATTTGGAAAGGGACATGACGTCCTCCGATTGCGAGAGAGCGCCTCGTGCGCCTGATGCGCAGCGAAAGCCAGTCACGGTTGCGCGATTGTGCAGGCGGATGGTGTGTGAGGATGATGCAAGCGCGAAGTCGGCGTTCAGGGGCGACGATAGAAATAGGAAAATAGTCATTGACAGCGGGACGCTGGTGGGGTAGGGTTTGGACATTCTCCGCACATGGGTAGTATCTCAGTCTAAGAGCGGAACTTTTATGCTTGGGGTTGTTCCGTATTTGTTCTAGAGAGAAATTTGCTACCCGAGCAATCTGCGGTAGCATCCCCCCACAAGTGGGGGATGAAAATGCCGACGGCGGAAGAAGTAGCGAATGGCTCTCCACAAATCTATTTGTTGTCCAACAACCATGTATTTGCGGGGTGTAACCATGTCCCCCGCGATCAGCCAGTCCTCTCCCCAAGTAGCAATGACGGGAAACCTTCAATGGCTGCCCCGCGTGAGATTGGTAGGCACGACCTCATTCACGAGCTTCGGAGTGGGAATCCGAATTTCGTCAATCCATGCGATGCGGACTTAGCTTTAGCGCGAGCCACCAACGCTGGTCTTCTCAGTTCTTGGCAGGGCGACGATGTTGATGGTTATGACACGCCGGTTGTGCAGTCTGCTCCCTTATCAAGAATGAAGGTGAAGAAATTCGGTCGAACTACAGCGCTAACAACAGGAATTGTTCAGGCCAAGATCACCGCCCCCGTCGCCGTGGCGTACACCGCGAAATACTTTAAAGGCACGGTTTGGTTCAAAGACGTCTGGACGGTTGAGACCGATACGAACGACCCCTTTGCGCTTCCTGGTGATTCAGGAAGTCTGGTCGTATCTGAGGACGGCACCCGCGCGGTGGGGATTGTTTTTGCTGCCAATAACACCGGCGAATATGCTTGGATTGTGCCGATGCCTTGCGTCTTGGGTTCTTTTGGTGGCTTAACTCTGGTGGGGGCACATGGAATCTAAGATTGTCCCAGAGCAAGCAGCCGCACGGCTAGACCAAAAGCTGCGAATGAAGCCATGGTATATTTCGGTTGGGGTCGGTGAAACCGACGAAGGCGCGGCAATATTTCTATACGTCAAATCCGCACGCCATCGCGAAATAGCAGACCTTGGGAAGAGGTGGTTGGGGCATCGGCTGATAATCAAGCCAATCGGCTCAATAAGGCCGGCAGCAGCTTTGGCCCCTAACGTTAACCAAGGTGCGCACGCGACTTAGAAACTCTGCGCACGTCGCGCGCTTAATTGAGGGCAACAATATCTTCCATCCCGAGAGCTTGTCGCTCACGCCGGCCGCCATCGCAGGCGCAATGCCGGGTCTTCCCCTCATCCGGTGGTGGAGTTTCTTCGATTTCGCTGGTTGCGATCTTGCCGACCATGATGCGGCTTTGCTCGCGAAGTCGGCTGAAACGGCAGCCTCTCGTTCGCCCAGGCTCGCGTCAATACACCAGCGGGATCAGCAGCGCGATCCACAACACCGCGGGCAGCCAGCGCAGCCAGGCGGGCGTTTCACCGCGGCGGGCGCTTCGTCGCAGGAAAACGAGTGTCGCGATTAAAAGCGCTCCCAGTATCAGGAGCCCGGAGACGAACGAGCACAGGCCGTCGCCGCAGCCGCGATTGAGATGATCGAGCGCGGCGAGAGCCGGCCAGGGCAGGGCGGCGACGCCGATCGCGAGGACAGCATTGATGGGGCGCGACGGCATCGTGATCCCGGCAATCGCGTAACGCCGCCTATCGCGGCTCGCGCGCGTCACACTGCCAAAGAGCAAGCGTGGATTCAAACCGCGGATGAGGGCGGAATGGACGGCAGATCGTGACGAGCGCAACGGCCTGACGGCGGGCCAAACAGCGCGCGGAAGAGAACAGGAAAATAGTCCTTGACAGCGTGACGCTGGTGGGATAGGGTTTCGTCATTCTCCACACATGCGGCTGCAGCGTCTTACCTCTCCCCGCGTGCGGGGAGAGGTCGGGCGCCGAAGCGTAGCGCAGGCGGCCGGGTGAGGGGCCGTCTCCACGCGCTGTGCCCCAACAATTATGCCCCTCACCCCAACCCTCTCCCCGTAAGGACGGGGAAAGGGAGCGCACCGCCGCTGCGGCGGCAAACTCGCACATTCATCATCATGACCGACATTCCCGAAAACGCATCGCGCGCGCGGCAGATGTACTCTGAAGGCGCGACCACACGCGACATCCTGGCCGAAACCGAATTGAGCCATTGGGGGCTCTATCACTGGCTCGCGGGCGGGCCGATGCAGAAGAATGGCGAGCGGCTGCTGCCGGAAGTGCCGAAGCGGCGGATGGTGGTGCGTCGGAAAATCCTGAAAGAAAACCGGATCGCGCTCGTCAACCGCATGATGAAGACCGCCGAGCGGCAGGTCTATGAGATCGAGGCGCGGCTGGCCGGAAGCAAGCAGGCGCCGGACGAACGCGAGCGCGATGCGCGAACGCTCGCCGTTCTTGCGAAGACATTGCAGTCGCTGACGGCGATCGATGCGCTGCATCAACCAAAAGCGGGGAAGACAAGAAAGCGGGCCGAGGCCGACGACGATGACGAAGATTATCTCCCCGCGGATATCGACGCGATCCGTCGCGAGCTTTCGCAACGAATGGAGGCAATGGCCGCCGGAGGTTCGAGCCGAGTTTCTGGCGAGGCTGACGAATAGTCAGCAGGCCAAACTCCATCGCCGCTTCAAGCTCTACGGTCACGACCATCAACTCCCGCCCGCGCTCGCCAGTAACGGCGAGCCGTGGAGCACATGGCTTCTGATCGGCGGGCGCGGCGCGGGCAAGACGCGCGCCGGCGCCGAATGGGTGAAGAGCATCGCCAATGCGCCGAAGCAGGACGGCGAAAGCGAGCGGCGGATTGCGCTCATCGGCGAAACCGAACACGAGACGCGCGAGGTGATGATCGAGGGCGTGTCCGGGCTGCTCTCGGTGCATGCGCGCGATGCGCGGCCGGTCTGGGTGCCGTCGCGGCGGCGCGTCGAATTTTCCAATGGCGCGATCGCGCAGGCCTTCTCGGCGGAGGATCCCGAGAGCCTGCGCGGTCCGCAATTTTCCGCCGCCTGGGCGGACGAGCTCGCCAAGTGGCGTCATGCCGAAGCAACCTTCGATATGCTGCAGTTCGGACTGCGCCTTGGCGCGCGGCCGCGGCAGGTGATCACCACCACGCCGCGGCCGATCGCTCTTCTCAAACGGCTGATCGCGGACCCGGCGAGCGCGGTGACGCATGCACCGACGAAGGCGAATGCGTATCACCTGTCGCCCGCCTTCATCGACAATGTGGTGAAGCGCTATGACGGCAC